>JAPHTL010000199.1 GCA_026193355.1 Rhodospirillales bacterium | reverse complement strand
CCGTAAGGATAGGCGAAGAGGGTCGGCGCAGCGCCCAGTTCTTCAACAAAGCGCTGGTTCGACTTTGCCAGTTCGACGGCGTTCTCCGCGGCGCTCATCCGGGCCATGTGCGGATGGGATGCCGTCTGGCTGCCGATCGTTACGCCGCCCTTCGCCAGTTCGCGGATCTGATCCCATGACATGAAACGGGAATACTTCCTGTCGATCGCGTCGGTGGCGATAAACAATGTGAAGGGCAGGTTGTTTTCCCTCAGGATTGGCCATGCGCGGGTATATACCGACAGGTAGGCGTCATCGATAGAAAGGCCGATCGTTCGATCCGGCAGGGGCCTTCCTTCGCGCAGGGCGGAGACAATTTCAGGCAAGGGAAGAACCGTGTATTTCCCTGATTTCAATTCCTCGATATGGGCGGCGAACTGTTCCATCGTGGTGTTCGTGGAGGGCGTGTCGTCCTCGCCGAAGCGATGATACATGAACACCACAGCCGAATCCGCGGCTCCTGCTGGCTGAACGGGCAGGGTGGAAAACAAGGCCGTGAGCGCAATAGCGGACGCCTTCAGTGCTGTTCCGATACGAATGGTTCTGATCCTTTGAAGTTAGTGACTCGACATCGCCTTGTAATGCGAGAGGATTTTCACCACTTTGTTACGAGTCCGCAAGCATTGTAGACAGAACCGTAAAACGAAAGCATGAAGGATCGAAGCATGACCGGAACGTATGAAGGACGTAATGTCGTTGTAACGGGCGGAACGGGCGCGTTGGGATCGGCGGTCGTCGGCCGGTTGCTGGGTCTCGGGGCCAGCTGCCATATCCCGGTTTTCAATGCAGATGAAGGCGCGCGTTTCGAATTTACGGGACATGCGCGGACCCACCTCTCCCATGGGATTGATTTGACGGACGAGGCGGCGGTTTCGGCATTCTTTGATGCGCTGCCGGCGCTTTGGGCGTCCGTCCATATTGCGGGCGGTTTCGCCATGGCGCCGCTGGCGGATACGACGAAGGACGCCTTCATGGGCCAGATGTCGATGAATGCATTGACGTGCTTCCTGTGTTCACGGGAGGCCGTAAAAATCATGCGCCGCACCGGCGCACAGAAAGGCGGACGGATCGTCAATGTCGCCGCCCGACCCGGACTTGAGCCCCGACAGGGAAGCGGCATGGCGGCCTATGCGGCAAGCAAGGCGGCCGTGGTTGCGATGACCGGGGCATTGGGTGAGGAGCTTGCCAGCGAGAGCATCTGGGTCAATGCGGTTGCACCGTCAATTCTGGATACGCCGGGCAACCGGGCGGCAATGCCCGACGCCAATCATGAAGACTGGCCAAAGGTCGAAGAGGTGGCGGAGACGATCGTGCATCTCGCCTCGCCCGAAAACGGCGCGGCGCGCGGCGCAGTGGTGCCTGTTTACGGAAAAATGTAGGAAACGCCTTCAGGCGGGCATCATCGGTTGCGGCAGTTCGCTGTCTGATATGACGGGGAAGCGGCGGCTGTCGAACATCTGATAATGCCACCATTCATTCCGGTAGAAATCCCACCCTGCCGCGCCCATGAGGCCGAGCAACAAAAACCGGTTACGCTGGACTTCAGTCGGGTGGTCCGTGCAGCCATGATGCGAAAGCGGCGTGAAGGCGTCGAAGGGGGTGCCCATATCAAGGTCGCGACCGTCGCCGTCAATCAGGGTCAGGTCCACGGCGACACCGCGTGAATGGGGGGAGCCGCGCCGCGGATCGGCCAGGAAATCGGGGTCGGGGGTGTGGTTCCATAACGCCCATTGGGCCTCGGATGGACGGAAGGCGTCGAAGATCCTGATACGCAGGTCAAGCGCGGCAGCTAGTTCGACCGCGCGCCGCAGAAGGGGTTCGGCCTCTTCGTGAAGATAACAGCCTGGCCGTCCGTAGACAGGCGCGCCGGTGAAATTATCCGCCGTCGCATAGGCGATATCGATCATGACGCCGTGTGTTTCTTCGGTAATCTCGATCAGCGCCATTTCAGCAATTCCTTTACCACTCCACCGCGCGCGCAGTATACCCGGCCTGAAGTCGGATGAAAGACGGGACGGAACGGGTCTTGAAAATCCTTGGGATTGATACGGCGACAACCGCCTGTTCGGCGGCCCTGTGGAGTGGCGAAGGCGTGGTCGCGCGGCGTTTCGCCGTCATGGCGCGCGGTCAGGCCGAGGCGTTGATGCCCATGATGCGAACCGTCATGGATGAAGGCGGTGTTGCATTCGCCGAGCTTGACGCCATCGCCGTCACCGTCGGTCCGGGCGCGTTCACGGGCCTGCGCATCGGACTGGCCGCCGCGCGCGGACTGGCGTTGTCGGTTGATCGACCCGTCATTGCGATCACCACGATGGAGGCCGTCGCGGCGGGTACGGAGGATGCAGAACGTGCGGGCCGAAACGTTCTGGTGGCGCTGGATGCGAAACGAAGCGACGTTTATGCACAGCTTTTCGATTCCGGGCTCAAGCCCATCGCGCCTCCGGAAGCGATTCTTCCTGAACGACTGACAGAGGCGCTTTCCAGCGCACCCCTGCTTCTTGTCGGTGACTACGCCGAAAGGCTTCTCCCCGTTCTCCTCGCCGCCGGGGTCGATGTGGTTTTGTCGAAAGCATCGCCACATCCCGACGCCGCTGTCGTGGCAAGGCTGGCCGCGTTCCGGGTTTCCTTAGAAGGACTTCCGGGTGAAGACGCCCCTTCCGCCGCCCCGCTTTATCTGCGGCCACCCGATGCGACGCCAGCAAAGAACGGCGGCCGTCTGCGGCCGCTTGCACCGAACGACCCATGATGGACACTTCTGTAACGAGGGCTGACGTCGCCCATGCGGAAGTCATCGCCGCCCTCCACGCGGATTGCTTCGTCGAGGCCTGGGATGCGGCTTCGATCACGGCTCTTCTCGAAACGCCGGGGGCCTTTGCGCTGATTGCTGTTGATGGGAAGGGCGATGCGGCAGAGCCGGCGGGTTTCATCCTGTGCAGGTCCGCCGCGGATGAATGCGAGGTTCTGAGTATCGGGGTTCTTCCGTCACATCGCCGCAGGGGCGTGGCGAAGACCCTGCTTGATGCCGCCGCCAATGTGGCGTGCAAGCAGGGCGGCGCGGATTTTTTTCTCGAAGTGGCCGAGGACAATTCGCCCGCCAGGGCGTTCTACGGCGGTGCGGGTTTCGCGGAAGTCGGGCGGCGGCCCGGATACTATGTTCGGGCGCCGGGCAGGCGGGTCGATGCCCTGGTCTTGCGCCGGAGGTTGATCATCTAGCACCCGAAAGAAACAGGCCTTATTAATTCCTGCGTATCACCAGACGATGCACGGCCTCGGCCGAGGCATCCTCGCCCTCAGGGGCAAGAGACAGGACCGTGTGCCCGTGATCGCGCACGGATCGGGGCACATTGCCAAGCGGCTCCGCCCCCTTTAACCGTACCTCACATATCTGTCCTGGCGCCATCCGTTCCAGCAAAAGCTTTGTTTTAACGAAAGTCATGGGACAGATTTCACTGGTTATGTCCAAGAAGAAATCAGGTTCTGATTGGTCGTATGGTTCCATAGATTTTATCATGTCTTGTAGTTGATTTTGTATAGTAACTGAATTATATAACCGTAAAGGACACGAAAGCGGAGAATAAAATAAATGACCGACGCCACCAATAAAGAAGAACTTCTCGAGCTAACAGCTGAAGTTGTTTCGGCCCATGTTTCGAACAATTCTGTTGCTGTTTCTGATCTGCCCCAACTCATCAAGGATGTTTTTGGCGCGTTCAGCAGCCTCGGTGGCGCAGCAGCGGCTGTCGAGCGGCCGCAACCCGCCGTCCCGATCCGCAAGTCGGTTACCTCCGATTTCATCATCTGCCTCGAAGATGGCAAAAAGCTCAAGATGCTGAAGCGCCACCTCAAGACGGCCTATGACATGAGCCCGGAAGAATATCGCGAACGTTGGGGGCTTCCCGCCGACTATCCCATGGTGGCGCCCAATTACGCCAAGCATCGCAGTTCGCTGGCCAAGAAAATCGGCCTTGGCACGAAGCCGCGCAAAAACCGCGGCTGATATCTTTGCCGGCAGGCGCGGGTTTGCTATCATCGGACGTCTGAAGGACGCGGGTGACCGTGCCGGTTGCGGGGTTGGGGATGGTATCAAGAATCGAGCAGCTCTGTATCGACAAGGGCATGAAGATGACCGAGCAGCGTCGGACCATCGCGAAGGTGCTGTCCGATGCCGCGGATCATCCCGACGTCGAGGAAGTCTATCGCCGCGCCAGCGCCGCCGACCCGCGGATCAGCATCGCCACCGTTTACCGGACCGTCCGCCTGTTCGAAGAGGCGAATATCCTGGAGCGGCTGGATTTCGGCGATGGCCGCGCCCGCTATGAAGAAGCTTCCGACGACCACCACGATCACCTGATCGACATGCAGTCGGGAAAGGTGATCGAATTCCACAATGAAGAAATCGAAAAACTTCAGCGCGCCATCGCCAGGCAGTACGGATACAAGCTTGTCGGCCACCGACTGGAACTTTATGGCGTGCCGCTGGACGACGAGGAATGAGCGCCCTGCCCGCCATGGCCCGCTCCGGGTTGACTAATGGCGCGCGGGTGTTACCTTCTGAGCAGGTTGGCCCCGTTTCCGGGGCAGGATCCGTTAAGGGTTAACGCCGGATATGGTCCGTTTCCCGATTGGGTACATGAGTGAAACCACGCAACCGCCTGCCGCCGCGCGGGGCGTACCCGTGCGCCGCCCCTGTAGTGGGATGACGACGACGCCTTGACCAAGAAACTCTGCATCAAGACTTACGGTTGCCAGATGAACGTCTACGATTCCGCGCGCATGGCGGACGTGTTGGCGCCGCTTGGCTATGCGCCCGTCGATGGGCCGGAAGACGCCGATATGGTCATCCTCAATACATGCCACATCAGGGAAAAGGCTGCGGAGAAGGTTTTCTCGGAACTGGGCCGCCTGCGCCATGAAAAGGCAAGGAAAGAAGAAGCGGGAGGGCGCATGGTCCTTGCCGTGGCCGGTTGCGTCGCCCAGGCGGAAGGGGCGGAAATTCTGCGCCGCGCACCCTACGTCGATATCGTGCTTGGCCCGCATACCTACCATCGCCTGCCGGAAATGGTTGCGCGCGCGGCACGTGTTGCGCCCTCGCGACCGGGGGCGGGGCTGCTTGATACGGAATTCCCTGTCGAACCAAAATTCGATCATTTGCCAAGTCCGTCGTCCGATGGCACCGGCAGCGCGTTCCTGTCGATTCAGGAAGGGTGCGACAAGTTCTGCACTTTCTGCGTCGTTCCCTATACGCGGGGCGCCGAGTATTCGCGTCCACCTTCTGATGTGCTGGACGAAGCCCGTATTCTGGCCGGAGGCGGCGTGCGCGAAATCACGCTGATCGGCCAGAATGTTAACGCCTGGCACGGTGAGCCGACGAAAGGTGGAGGCGGTGACTGGGGGCTTGGGGGCCTCATCCGCGAGGTCGCAGCCATCGAGGGGATAGAACGCATCCGCTATACCACCTCGCATCCCGCAGACATGGATGAAGACCTGATCGCCGCCCATCGCGACGTGCCGCAGTTGATGCCGTTCCTGCATTTGCCCGTGCAGTCCGGTTCCGACCGGATACTGGCCGCGATGAATCGCCGGCACACTGCGGACGATTATCGGGCGCTGGCCGAAAAACTTCGCATCGCCCGGCCCGATCTGGCCCTGTCATCGGATTTCATTGTCGGCTTCCCCGGAGAAACCGACGCAGATTTCGAGGAGACCCTGTCGCTGGTTCGCGATGTTGGCTTTATTCAGGCCTATTCGTTCAAATACAGTCCCCGTCCCGGCACCCCCGCAGCGATGATGGAGGGGCAGGTTCCCGAACCGGTCATGGCCGAACGCCTCGCCACCTTGCAGGAAATTCTTGGCCGTCAACAGGATGCCTTCAACCGCGCCTGTGTCGGCCGCGTTCTGCCGGTCCTTTTCGACCGGCCCGGCCGCCATCCCGGCCAGTTGGTCGGGCGCAGCCCCTATATGCAACCGGTCCACGCGGACGGGGTGGCCAGTCGCTATGGCGAGGTCGTCGATCTGAAGATTGCAGAGGCGCTTCCCAACAGCCTTTCGGGTGTTCCCGCGGATGGGGCGGAAGCCGCTGCTGGTGGAGTTTCCGCATGACGCGATCCGGCGGCGAACAGAAGCGAAAAACCAGAAAGACCCCACGAAAAGAAGCAGATTCCGGCGTGACCGTTGAAACGGTTACAGCGCGCATGGAGTTCGACGAGAACAACCTTCTCCCGGACCTGTTCGGTGTGCACAACGCCAACCTGGCGCGCATTGAGCGGGCGCTTGACGTGGTGCTCAGCCCGCGGGGAAACCAGCTGAATCTTGAAGGCCCGGAAAACGCCGTGCAAATGACGTCGGTGGTTCTCAACAGTCTTTACGACCTTTTGCAGAAAGGGCGAAGTGTGGATATGGCGGAAGTGGAAGCGGCCCTGCGCATCGCTGATCAGGCCGAACGCACCAATGGCGATTCCCGTGATGAACTTGCCCATGCGGCGGCGATTGTTGTGCGCACCCACAAGCGCCACATATCGCCGCGCTCGGCGACGCAGGCGGCCTATATGAAGGCCATTGATGAAAACGACCTTGTGTTCGGCACAGGCCCGGCGGGCACCGGCAAGACCTATCTCGCCGTCGCCAAGGCGGTGGAACGCCTTATGAGCGGACAGGTTGCCCGTATCATCCTGTCGCGGCCCGCGGTCGAAGCGGGCGAGCAGCTCGGGTTTCTGCCCGGCGACATGCGCGAAAAGGTCGATCCCTACCTGCGGCCACTCTACGATGCGCTTTACGACATGATGCCTGCCGAACAGGTGGTTCGCCGCCTTGAAAACGGCGAGATCGAGGTCGCGCCGCTGGCCTTCATGCGCGGGCGCACGCTCGCCAACGCCTTTGTCATTCTGGATGAAGCGCAGAATACGACGGCCGTGCAGATGAAGATGTTCCTGACCCGTCTCGGCGATGGTTCATCAATGGTTATCACCGGCGACCTCAGCCAGGTCGACTTGCCGAGCGGCGTTCGCTCGGGCCTGCGCGACGCCCTTGATACGCTCGGCGGTGTCGAAGGCGTTGCCGCCCTGCCCTTTACCGAGGCCGACGTGGTGCGCCATGCCCTTGTGGCGCGAATCGTTCGCGCCTATGACGACGTCGATCGTCGCCGCAAGACGGGCGCGCGGTACGAACACGTTCCGGAAGACCGGGAATGACGGCGGAAGACGAAATAGGAATCGATGTGGCCTGCGCCCGCTGGAACGATACCCTGCCCGGTTG
>JAPHTL010000235.1 GCA_026193355.1 Rhodospirillales bacterium | reverse complement strand
GTTGAATTGATCTCTGCGCACAACGCCGAACTGGGTGTCGAACTGGCGGAAAGCCGGCAGCCGGATGTCATCATCATGGACATTCACTTGCCGGGAATGAATGGTTTTGATGCCCTGAAAATTTTGCAGGAGAAGGATGAGACGTCTCACATCCCTGTAATTGCGCTAAGCGCTGCCGCCCTGAAGCCGGATATCGAAAAAGGCATGAAAGCCGGATTTCTCGACTATCTGACCAAACCGATCGTGGTCAACGAACTGATCAATGCGGTTAATCGGGGACTTTCCCTGAATGACAAAGCCGGCGGGAAGCGAAATTCTTCCGTTGCGTAAGGCGCTGATGGGTATCCTGCCTCTGGCTAGCGGCGCGGTTCAGTGATATTTTCCGCATTCGAATTCACTGTTGCGTAACTTCATGCGCGCGTTCTGGCGGAGAACCACTTGCAGTCCTTCAATTTCCGGTTCTGGGGCGCGATCTGCGCGATCTTTTTTCTGCTTTCCGGCTGCGATCAGGATACCGCAGGTCCTGGCAAGGCAGGGAAGAAGGCCGTCAAGGCGCATCTGGTCGAAGTGGTGACGGTCCGTGACGAACTGGTCCGCCACGAAACGGTCCGGACGGGAACCCTGACGGCGCGGCGGGTTGTCCGCATTTTCAATCAGGAAGAGGGCCGGATCGAAACGATCGGGGCGTTTGAGGGCGATCAGGTCAAGCAGGATCAGGCGCTTGTAACGCTGGATCGGCGGATTTTGAAGGCGGAACTCGACAAGGCGGTCGCCGCGCGCAAGGAAGCGGAGTCGAATTTCACCCGTGTGCGCAATCTGTGGGAGAAAAAGATCGCCACACAGGAAAAATGGATTGAGGCCGAAACGACGCTTCAGGTCGCCAAAGCCGAGGAAACCCTCATTCGCACCCGCCTTGGCTATACCGAAATCATTGCGCCCTTCGATGGTGTGATCAGCGAACGCAAGGCCGAACCCGGCGACATTGCCCCGCGCCACACCCATCTGATGACCCTGATCGACCCGAAGACCCTTTATACCCGTGTCGGCGTTTCCGAACTGATGCTGCCCCATCTGAAAATGGGCGGCGGTGTCGGGGTGCGGATCGACGCCCTGGGCGATCAGGTGTGGTCCGGGCGTATCGAACGCATACATCCGACGGTGGACCCCCGCACCCGGCAGGGCATTGTCGAAGTCGCGCTGGATCCCGTTCCGCCGGGCGCAGCCGCCGGACAGTTGTGCCGGGTAAGCCTGGGAACGCCGGAAAGCATGCGGCGTCTTCTGCCCTTTGCGGCCCTTCGACACGATAACAAGGGCGAATATGTCTACGTTGTTGTGGATGGCAAGGCCGAGAAACGGTGGATCCGGACGGGGTTGCGTCTGGGCGACAAGGTGGAAGCGCTGGAAGGCCTTTCCGATGGTGAGCTTTTGGTCATTCGCGGTTTCCTCGACCTGGTGCCCGGCAAGCCAGTCAAGGCGGTCGATCACCGCCCTGCTGCTTCCTGATCGGCGTGGCGTAAATGGGCCCCGATAAAAGTGATACGCCCACGGGCGGCTCCTCCTATCTGAAAGGCGGCGGTCTGGCCGCATGGTCGATCCGCCATCCGATCAGCGTCACGATGATCGCGCTGGCCATCGCGGTGATCGGCGTTATGGCCTATCAATCCCTTGCCGTCGCCCTGTTGCCCGAGATCATGTACCCCGGTGTGCGGGTCCGTATCGTCGATCCGGGCGTTTCGGCGAAGGTGATGGAGGACAAGGTCGCACGGCAGCTGGAGGAACAGCTCGCCATTACCGAAGACGCAATCGGCGTTCAGTCCCAGACGACCGAAGGGTCCACCCTCGTCGACCTTACATTTCAGTACGGAAAGGACATCGACGTTGCGTTGCGTGACGCCAGCACGCGACTTGACCGGGCCAAGCGTTTTCTGCCTGACACGATAAATCCGCCGATGATCTACAAGTTCGATCCATCCCAGATCCCGGTGGTCGAGTTCGTCATCGCTTCGCCGCTGCGCAATCAGGCCGAGCTGCGTGACTGGGTCGATTACGTCTTCTCGAAGTGGTTCGTCAACCTTCCCGGCGTCGCTGCGGTGGAGGTCGGTGGGGGGCTTCTGCGGGAGATCCAGATCCGCCCCGATCCCTCCCGTCTTAGCGGTCTGGGGATCAGCGCTGCGGATGTCGTGGCGATCATAAACCGCGGCAATATCGAAGAATCGGCAGGGCGTATCGATACCCATAACCGGGAATACGTTGGGCGAACCGTTGGGCGGTTCACCAGCATTGAGGAAATACGCCTTCTGCCCCTGCCGCTTCCCGGCGGCGGGTCGGTGCGTCTGCGTGATGTGGCGGACATCGTTGATGGGCATCAGGACGAACGTATCAGGGTGCGCCTGGATGGCGAACCCGGGATCAAGGTTTCGATCCAGAAACAGCCGACGGCGAACACGGTTTCCGTGGTCGATGCGGTGACGGACCGTCTGGCGTGGCTGGAAAAGGGGAACATGTTGCTCAAGGACGTGTCGATCCTGCCGGTGGCGGATCAGTCCATCTACGTCCGCAGCGCCCTGCAAAATGCGACGCTTGCGGCGCTTGGTGGGGCGGGCCTGGCGATGTTGATCGTCTTCATCTTCCTTGGCGATATTCGGCGAACCCTGGTTGTTGGCACGGCGATTCCCCTTTCAATCCTCGTCACCTTCGCCCTCATGGGGGTCGGAGGACTGAGCCTCAATATCATGACCCTGGGCGGGCTTGCGCTCGGGGTCGGGATGGTCGTGGACAGCACCATCGTCATGCTGGAGAACGTTCACCGTCATCAGCGAATGGGAGAGAACCGTCTGCGCGCGGGTCAGGAAGCGGCGCGCGAGGTGAACAGCGCGATTATCGCTTCAACCAGCACCAATCTTGCCGCCATCGTGCCCTTTCTATTTGTCACCGGGTTGGTCGGGCTGCTTTTCCGCGAACTGATTTTCACCATCAGCGCAGCCATCGTTGCGTCAATGATTGTCGCCCTGACGGTGGTGCCCGCGTATGGAAGCCGTGTTCCTGTGGGCAATACGGGCGGGACGCGCCGGATGATTGATGGCGTCATGTCACGGCTGGAAAAATGGTATGTGGCGGCGCTTTCCGCCATGCTGTCGCGGCGGGCCTTCAAGGCCGGAGCCGTTCTGGCCCTGCTTGCCATTCTTGGCGTTTCGATTCCCGTCTTCACTTCCGGCAAGCAGGTTTTCCTGCCCAGTCTCGATGACGGCCGCATCCGGGTGGATATCGTTGCCGACCCGGGGATTACCGTCGACCGGATGGATCTGGATGTCGCCAAGCTTGAAGCCTTGATTGCAGAACGACCGGAGGTCGAATCGATTTTCACCATTGTTGGCGGCCGCATTTTTGGACGCTCTCAACGCGAGACAAGCAACCAGAGCACCGTCCAGGTGCAACTGGTTCCCCTTGCGCAACGGAAGATCAGCAGCGAGGAATGGGTCAAGACCATCCAGAAAGAGATCGGCAAACTGGGCATGGCCGGTTTCAAGGTGCGGATGAGAACCGGCAGCATTCGCGGCGTTCGCGTCAATCAAGGCGATGACGACATCACCCTGCGCATTGCCGGTCCCGATCTTGCCGTCATGGAGGAGATTGGATTCCAGGTTCTTTCTGTGATCAAGGATATGCCGTCGCTAAGGAACGCGACCCATTCGTCCGAGGAATTGCGGGACGAACTGGTGTTTCGCGTGGATCATGACAGGATCGCCGAACTGGGGCTTTCGGTAAGCGAGGTCGCGCGGGCGGCGCGCCTTGCCCTGGAAGGCGAGGAAGTCACCGAATTTGTTGAAAATGATCGCAGCTACGTAATCCGGGTGCGTTTGCCACAGCAATCGGCGGATACGGTGCAAAGCCTGGAATCCGTTCTGATCGCTGCGGGCGGGGGTGATATCGGTCCCGTCTATCTGGGGGATGTGGCGACGGTGGAACTGGTCTCATCGACCGCGGAAATCCGGCGCGACAACCAGCGGCGCATCATCGAGGTGACCGCCACCCTGTCCGGTGACGCGGCCCTGAGCGATGTTTCGGCGGCGCTCTGGCGGAACCTGTCGGAACTGCAACTTCCCGACGGGTACACCATTTATGACACGGGCGCGGCGCAAACGCTCAAGGAAGGCCGCCAGATGAACGTGGTGCTCCTTGTTCTGGCCGTGTTTCTGGTTTTTGTCGTCATGGCCGTTCAATACGAATCCCTGCGCAATCCTCTTATCATCCTGCTGGCCATCCCCTTTACCGTCGTCGGTGTCGCGGGCGGTCTGTTGATGACCGGCATCCCCCTTTCGATGCCGGTATGGCTGGGAATCATCATGTTGTGCGGAATCGTGGTGAACAACGCGATCGTCCTTGTCGAATATTTCGAGATCATGCGTCATCGGGGTCTGTCGAAAATGGAAGCCATTATCGAAGCCGGGCGCGTTCGCCTTCGCCCGATCCTGATGACGACCCTGACCACCGTTTTCGGCCTGCTGCCTTTGGCGATCGGGATTGGGGAGGGCGCGGAACTTTTGCAGCCGCTGGCGATCACCATTGTCTCCGGCCTGTCTTTTTCCATGCTGGTGACGCTGGTTCTGATCCCCATTCTTTGCCTTTCCTTTGGCGGCGCCCGCCGCGAGGGGTGATCGCGTATTCGGGATGCTTGTTCTCTGTGACGTTACTTCCATCCGACGCTGTCATCGGATAGTGTCCGGGCAGAGAACACGAACAGTATCGAGTGGCCCTGAATGACCATTAAATGGCGCGACAACTGGGACGTCGGGGCCCCGGCGATCGATCAGGATCACCGAAAACTGCTTTCGATAATCACTGAGTTTTCTGCCGTTTCGGCGGGCAAGGAAGACCGTCTTGAAGGAATTCTTGAGAAACTTTTTCGATACAGCAAAGAACATTTTGCGCGCGAGGAAAGAATACAGCGCAACATCGGAATGCCGGAGCATGACAGCCACGTGGCCATGCACCGGAATCTTTCGCTGCATCTGACCCATCTGTTCGGACGTCTTGTCGCAGAGGGCGACCCCGCGCGAAAACGCGCCATGGTTCCCGATATCGGCGAGTTCCTGAAGGATTGGCTGGTCGGCCATGTTCTGGGCGCGGATATGAAAATGCGTCCCTATCTTGCCCGTTCGGGGTCAAGGGGGGTGGGGGCAAGCCCGAATTCAAAGTCGGATATCCCCCAGCAACCAGCAAGGAAGCGGCCTCCTTCCGGGGAAAGGCCAAAAATTTCAGAGGGTTCTTCGATACCTGATGAACGTCGTCAAAGCGATGATGGCGGCTCCATAGAAGTGGCCGGGGACAGCCAGAAGCCAGCCCCCCGCCGCGACTACGATCTCATCGATCCTGAGGAAAAGCCGCAAAAAACATCAAGGCCGGACAGGCAAAAGATGCTGGAAAGCGTGCTGGTCGAACATGAAAGGTGGCTTTCCAGCCGTCGCGCCGAGGGAAAGAAGGCGATACTCGGCGGTCTTGATATCGTGGGCTGTGTTATCGCCGGTCGGGACCTGACCGATGCGGACGCTCGGGCCTCAGACCTGTCGGACGCCAACCTTGACGGCGCAACAATGATGCATGCCGATCTTCGCCTTGCGACTCTCTCCGGCATTTCCGCCCAGGGGTGTGACTTCAGCATGGCCCGCATGCGTCATGCCAATCTGACCCTGGCGAAGATGAATGGGGCGATCTTGCGCGGGTGCGATCTTGCGGGGGCCAACCTGCAGCGCGCCGTTTTCGATGGGGCCGACTTGACCGGCGCGCTGTTTCTGGACACGGACATCAGCGGGGCGGACCTTTCAAAGGCGGAAGGGGTGCGTGCAGATCAAATGGCCCGGGTTGTCGGCGATTCAGAAACACGACTGCCGCCAGGCCTGTTCTTGCCAAAGGCGGAATCCTGAAATTCCAGCCATATTCAAGACTTTGGTTGAGTATTAGAACTACCTGCTATAGAAGTACTTACCGCGATGTGGCGAAACACCCCATGAGCAATCGATCCGGCGCATGATTTGCCCGGAATCCCCTTTTGAGGGTATGTATTGCTTCCAGGCCGCACTGCAACTTTCAAAATAAGCTGCGCCCCTTGGCGCGCTGACGCGACTGTCGCCCTCCGGAAGCGCCCCGGGAAGAGGGTGTGTTTTGACTTTTCTGAGTAGGGCGTCCTGCAGGTACGCGATAGGTTGGCATGATGATCGGCCGTTTTCTCCCTTCCAAGGAAGCGATCTTCCCTTTTTTCCTCTGGTTTCCCCTGGTCAACAAGGCGTCGGTTCGCGCCGATCTGATCGCCGGCGTTACCGGCGCTGTCATTGTTTTGCCCCAGGGCGTCGCTTTCGCCATCATCGCGGGATTGCCGCCGCAATACGGCCTTTATACCGCCATGGTGACGCCGATCATCGCCGCGCTATTCGGTTCTTCACGGCATTTGATTTCGGGACCGACAACGGCGATCTCGATCGTTATCTTCTCGGCGGTGAGCCGTCACGCCGATCCCGGATCGCCGGAATTCGTGCAAATGGCCCTGACAATCACCTTTCTGGCGGGCGTCTATCAGTTGGCCTTTGGGCTGGCGCGTCTGGGCATAATCGTTAACTTTGTTTCGCATACCGTCGTGGTCGGCTTTACAGCCGGCGCGGCCATCCTTATCGCCACCAGCCAGATGAAGAACGTTCTTGGCGTTCCGGTCCCGAAGGGCGAATC
>JAPHTL010000347.1 GCA_026193355.1 Rhodospirillales bacterium | reverse complement strand
TGGCCGAAGGGAAGGTGGTGTTTGTCGATGTCACCGCGGATTGGTGCATTACCTGTCAGGTCAACAAGCAACTGGTCATCTACAACGACGCCGTTCGGGCGCGCGTTTTCGGGCCGGATGTGGTGGCGATGAAGGCGGACTGGACCAAACCGGACGACCGGATCGCCGACTATCTTTCCCGTTTCGGCCGCTACGGCATTCCCTTCAATGCCGTCTATGGGCCGGCGGCCCCGCAAGGCATCGCTCTGCCGGAGCTGCTGACGACCGACGCCGTTATGGCGGCGATGGACAAGGCTGCGGGAAAAATACCGTAAAACGTGAATTGAATCGTTCCAAAACACTGGACATTCCCGCTCCGCGGACTATTTGTTTTTCTACAGATGCCCTTCCTTCATGGATGGGCGCACAGCTTTTTTCCATCTATGGGGGAGTAACCCGATGACCATCAAGCAAGGCGATAAAATTCCGGCCGTGACCGTGAAGGCCCTTGGCGAAAACGGCCTCGACGAAATTGATACCGGCGCGCTGTTCGCGGGCAAGAAAGTGGCGCTGTTTTCGGTGCCTGGCGCCTATACGCCGACCTGTTCAGCCAAGCACCTGCCGAGCTTCGTTCAGAATGTCGCCGCGCTCAAGGCCAAGGGTATCGACGAGATCATCTGCACCTCGGTCAACGATCCCTTCGTCATGAAGGCCTGGGGCAAGGATCAGGGCGTCGAGGGCAAGGTAACCATGCTGCCCGATGGCAACGCCGATTTCGTCAAGGCCCTCGGCCTCAATTTCGACGGTGGTGGCTTTGGCATGGGGACGCGCGGCCAGCGGTTCTCCATGGTGGTGAACAATGGCGTGGTCGAGAAGCTCTATATCGAAGAGCCGGGGGCCTACCAGGTTTCCAGCGCCGAGCACATGCTCGACAATCTTTAAGGTATCTCACCTGAAATGAAGAAGGCGGGACCTCGCGGCCCCGCCTTCTTCATGCTCCGGTTCAGGGTTTCGGCATGGCGTTGCGGGCCAGTTCGTCGGCGCGCTCGTTTTCCGGATGGCCGGCGTGTCCCTTTACCCAGTGCCATTCCACCGAGTGGTCTCCAAGGGCGGCTTCAAGCCTTTGCCACAGATCGGCGTTTTTAACCGGCTTCTTGCCCGCTGTTTTCCAGCCGTTTTTCTTCCAGTTGTGAATCCACTTTGTGATGCCGTCGCGCACATAGGTGCTGTCGGTATAAAGCGCCACGCTCACCCCGCGTTTCATGGCTTCAAGCGCCTTGATGGCGGCCATCAGTTCCATGCGGTTGTTGGTGGTTTCGGCCTCGCCGCCTGAAAGCTCTTTCTCCGTCCCGCGCCAGCGCAGTATGGCGCCCCAGCCGCCGGGGCCGGGATTACCGCTGCACGCCCCGTCGGTGAAAATCTCGACGATGCCCTCTCCCCCGTTGCTTCCGTTTGTGGCGTTCAACCGCTTACCCCCTCAGGTGCCGGGTTATTCGTGCGCAGTTCTGCGGGCAGTCGGAATGTCATGGTTTCCTCGGTTGTCCGCACAACCTCGACGGTGACGGCGAAGTGCGCCTGGCAGGCCTCAATAACCTCTTCGACCAGAACCTCGGGCGCCGATGCCCCTGCGGTGACGCCAAGGGTTTTCACATCGCGGAATTCAGACCAGTCAATATCGGATGCGCGCTGGACAAGCACCGCGCGAGGGCATCCGGCCCTGGCGGCGACCTCGACCAGACGGCGGGAGTTCGATGAGTTCGGCGCGCCGATGACGATGACCATGTCGCATTGTTCCGCCAGTGTGCGCACGGCGGCCTGACGGTTGGTCGTGGCATAGCAGATGTCTTCGCTTTTCGGCGCATGAAGGTTCGGGAAACGGCCTTTCAGAACATCGAGAATTTCCGCCGCGTCGTCCACCGACAGCGTTGTTTGCGTGGTGTAGGCGACCATATTCGCGTCCGCTACTTCCACGGTTTCGGCCTGTTCCCGGTTTTCGACCAGCGTGACCGCGCCGGGGGGGAGCTGACCCATGGTGCCGACGACCTCGGGGTGGCCCGCGTGGCCAATCAGCAGAACCTGTTGTCCCTTGCGGTGATGGGCTTCGGCCTCGCGGTGAACCTTGGTCACCAGCGGGCAGGTGGCGTCGATATGATGCAAGCCCCGGCGGTTTGCTTCCTCAGGAACCGACCGGGGTACGCCGTGGGCCGAGAAAATAACGGAAAAGCCATCGGGAACTTCATCGAGTTCCTCGACGAAGACCGCACCCTTTGCCTTCAACCCATCCACGACATAGCGGTTGTGTACGATTTCGTGACGGACGTAGACCGGCGCGCCGAACTTTTCCAAAGCCCGTTCGACGATCTGTATGGCGCGATCGACGCCCGCGCAGAAACCGCGTGGCGCGGCGAGAACGACGGTCAGGGGGCGGATTTGCGCCCCATTGCCGGATGATGTGTTTGGTGAAGCGGACATGACTGGATAATTAAGGCGTCCGGGAGCAATGATGCAAGGCAACGTTAACAATCACGTGTTATTCTGGCGGCGAAAATAACCGTGCGCCAGTGCTGCGCATTAAAAAAGAAAGACACCATGTCTCGGATATTTGTCCGGTTTTTGTTGATTCTGACGATGGCCGTGACCGCCTTCGCCGGCATTGCGATGGCCGAGCGCCCGCCGGCACCGCGCGAACCCTCGGCGGGGATCATGGTCCTGCCGGGAAGTGATCAGGTCCTCCGCATCCAGAAGGCGCTTGCCGAAGAAGGGTTTTATCGTGGGGCGATCAACGGTCGTTTCGACAGCACGACCGAAAAAGCCATTCGGGCCTTTCAGAAACGTGAACGCCTGCCCGTTGACGGCAGGGTCAGCGATGAACTTCTGGCCCGTCTGGAAACAAGGGGCAAGGTCGAAAGGCTTTTGCTGAATCTGGAAGAGGCCCGCCAAAGGGAGACCGCCGCCGCGCGGCAGGCCCTGCTTTCGCAGCCGGAAACACGCCATCTTCTTGATGACGACAAGGTGGAAAAGCATGCCGGTCCAAACGATCCCGGAAACTGCCTTGATGCGCCGACCGCGCAATGCCTGCTTGCCCATGCGGTAAGGGATGCGGCGCTTGAACCCAAGGTCGAACGACGTGACTGGGCGCTGGGAGAGATCCTGACAGCGCAGGCGAAGGTTGGCCTTGTCGGCGATGCCCTTGCGACAGTGAAAAAAATAAGGGATGTCCGCCTTGTTCTTGTGGCGCTCGGCTCCATCGCCAAGGCCCAGGCGGCGGCCGGGCGTTTCGACGAAGCGCGCGCGGCGGCGGCAATAATCCCCGATGTCGAAAAGAGGGTTGATGCGTTGCTTGAGACTGCCGCCCGTCAGGTTGCTGCGGGTGTTGCGGACGGCGCGCTTGAAACACTGGAACAGACCATCCCCGATATCGAGAGCCTTTCAGACATTCTTGAGCGTGTCGCGGCTTCCTGCCGGGCGTCGGTGATCCTGCACCAGGCTGGGCAGGTGGGCCGCGCCGGGCAAACCTTGCAAGCGGCCTACGACCTTGCTCGCGCGCCCGGCCTTAACGGGCATCGCGCCGCCGCCCTTCGCCATGTCGCGTCCGCCTTTGCCGCGGTTGGCCACACCAGGGAGGCGATGGACGTTTTGCAAGATGTTCGCGCATCGGCGGAACGGACGCCCATTCTTGTGGCGGCCGCTGCGGCGCAGGCCGGAAAGGGCGATCCGGAAGCGGCGCTGGAAACCGCACATTCGATCGAGGGCTTGCGTTATCGCGCCGTGGTTCTGGCGGGGATCGCCACTGAACAATCGAAGCAGGGCGCACAGGAAGGTGCGGAAGAAACGATCCGCCGCGCCCTTTTGGCGAGCAGCGCAATCCGGCTTCCATACGCGAAGTCCTATGCGGTTGGGCGGGTTGCCGAAGCATTGATCGAAATGAGCGCGTTTGATCGTGCGGCGACCATTGCCCGTGATATCGGGGATGACCGCCTGAAGGCGGAGATTCTGTGGCGTGTTTCGCTGGGAATGGCGCGCGAAGGGGATGCGTCGGGTGCGGCGCGGGTTGAGAAAAGCGCCATTCAGGCGACTGGCGAAATCATTGGGAGAATGAATCGAAGCTGGCTTTTCGCCGATCTGGCCCTGCGCCAGAAAATGGCGGGTGATCTGCAAGCTGCCTGGCGTCTGCTTGATCGCGGTCTTGCCGAGGCCGGAAAAATCCAGTCCCCCTGGGGCCGTGGTCGCGCCCTTGCCCGACTTGCCGTTGTGCTTTCCGACTTGAACTGAGGGTATCCGATTCCCAGTTGAATCAGGACATCGACGTTAATCGATACGCCTAGTCCCATGCTCCAACGAAAGAAAGCGAGAATCGCATGACCGAACGACTGATCGCTCAGAAAGCGCCCCACGCCGTCGAAGTTGAAGAAGGAAAAGACTATTACTGGTGCGCCTGCGGTCGCTCGAAGAAAGCGCCCTACTGCGACGGGTCCCACAAGGACACCGGAATCAGGCCAGTGAAATTCACCGCCGGGAAAACGGGAACCGTTTATCTCTGCGGGTGCAAGCACACAGCGAACGAGCCCTTTTGCGACGGGGCGCATAAGAGCCTATAAAGGACCTCGTCGGGCGGCAGTTCCGCCGCCGCAGTTATTCGGGGGAATCGAATGTCTTATCGTCGGGGGGGCAGGGCCACGCGAGGCCGTTTGTCCATTGGCATCCTTTCAACGCTTGTTCTTGGCCTCACTCTTTCGGGTTGCTCCACCTATGAGGACCTTTTCGCCAAGGATGACGGGCCGAAGGGATGCCCGCGTGTGGCAGTCCTTGCCGATGCTGCGACGGTCACCAGATTCACGCCCGGCCCCGGCCGTGATCTTGCGGACGTCACCTACGAGGGCGTCATCAGGGACCTGAAGGGCGAATGCGCCTACGATGTCGACAGGAAGACGAAGGAAGGAACCCTTTCGGTAAAGATCGCGGTCGAGATAGAGGCCTTGCGCGGCCCCGCGAATCGGGGGGACCCCGCCGTCTTTCCCTATTTCATCAGTGTGGTGACGCCCGACCAGAGGGTTCTGAACAAGAAGGAATTTTCTGTTTCGGTGCCTTTCCCAGACAATCGCACACGGGCGACGATCATCGACCTGCCGATTGATCTCGTTTTTCCCATCAGCAAAGACCTTGGCGCCAAGAGCTATGAGATATTTGCCGGGTTTCAACTGACCCGCGAGGAAATCGAGTACAATCGCAACACCCGGAACAGGTAGAAAAGCCACGGCTGCGACCACCTTCTGTGGTTGACCTGCCGGGGGCAGCGGGTAAAGTAGACGGCACATACAGACGATCTCTGCGGGAGAGCCCCCGTCCAGCATTTCCTGGGAAACGGGCGGGGCGCCGAAGGAGCAACGGGTCCCCCGGAAACTCTCAGGCCACAGGACCGCAGAGGGATGTAACTCTGGAAAGCAGACGGATGCATGAACCCGTCTCACCGAAGATGTAACTCGTATGGCGGGGTGATTCGCCGGGGCGGGGAATCTTTCAGGTTCCAAGACAGAGGGGGGCAGCCATCCGGTAAACGCCGGTTGGTGGGAGAGCGATGGCGGTCAAGATGAGGATCGTCGCTCCTGACTCTGTGAGGAACCCAGGTGACCGATAACGAAAATCTCAAGACAACACCTCTGGACAGCCTGCACCGCGAACTGGGGGGCAAGATGGTTCCCTTCGCGGGGTACGCCATGCCCGTGCAGTATCCGGCGGGCATCCTCAAGGAACATGCCCAGACACGTACGCAGGCGGGGCTTTTCGATGTTTCGCACATGGGGCAGGCGCGGCTGACTGGTGCGGACCCCGCCACCGCATTCGAAACACTGGTGCCAGGCGATATTGCGGGGCTAGGCGCTGGGCGGATGCGCTACACCATGTTCACGAACGAAGCGGGCGGCATTCTCGACGACCTGATGGCGACGAACATGGGCGATCATCTGTTTCTGGTGGTCAATGCAGCCTGCAAGGAGGCCGATTTCGCCCATATCGAATCGGGGTTGGGCGATCGCGCTAGACTGGAGATCCTGACCGACCGCGCCCTTTTGGCCCTGCAAGGACCAGCGGCTGCCACCGTGCTGGCGCGCTTTGCTTTTGCGGCAGCGACGATGCCGTTCATGAGCGCCGCCGAAATGGACATCGGCGGCATTTCCTGTCTGGTTACCCGCTCGGGCTATACCGGCGAGGACGGCTACGAAATTTCCATTCCAGCGGCGGAAGCCGAGAAAATTGCACGACTGCTTCTGGCCGAGGTCGAGGTTGCGCCGGTCGGTCTGGGCGCGCGCGACTCCCTGCGCCTTGAAGCAGGCCTTTGCCTTTATGGAAGCGACATCGATACACAGACCACGCCGGTGGAAGCCGGTTTGACATGGGCCATCGGCAAGCGCCGGCGCGAGGAAGGCGGTTTCCCCGGGGCCGATGTCATCATCGGACAGATCAGGGGCGGGGTATCGCGCAAGCGGGTTGGTATTCTTCCAGAAGGCCGTGCGCCCGCACGGGCCCATACCGAGATCACGGACGCAGATGGCAGTGTCATCGGCGAGGTAACCAGTGGCGGTTTCGGGCCGACCATCGAACGGCCGATCGCCATGGGTTATGTGGCTGTCGGATCGTCATTACCGGGAACAAGAGTAAATCTTGTGGTCAGGGGCAAGGCCCTGCCCGGGGCCGTGGTCAGAATGCCGTTCGTTGAACAACGTTATTACAGGGGTTGAGGACAGAAAGCATGAGCACAGTTAAATTCACCGAAGAACATGAATGGATCGCCATCGATGGCAATATCGCCACGGTCGGCATCACGGCTTACGCCGCCGAACAGCTTGGCGACGTAGTGTTCGTCGAACTTCCGGCGGTTGGAAAGGCCGTGACGCAGGGTGGGGATGCCGCCGTCGTCGAATCGGTGAAGGCCGCAAGCGAGGTCTATGCCCCGATCAGTGGAGAGATCACCGAGGCCAATCCGGCCCTTGATGACGAGCCGGCGACCGTCAACGCCGATCCGGAAGGCGCGGGCTGGTTCTTCAAGATGACCATCGGCGATGCGTCCGAACTCGATGGCCTGATGGATGCGAATGCGTACAAGAGCTTTGTGGAAGGCCTTGGCTGATGCGTTACCTGCCCCTCAGCGCGGTTGATCGCGCCGACATGTTGCAGGCCATCGGCGCGAAGTCCGTCGATGCGCTTTTTTGTGACGTCCCGGCAAGCGTTCTTCTCGATGCGCCTGTCGATTTGCCCTCCCACGCGGGCGAGATGGATGTCGAGCGCGCAATCGCTGCAATGGCGGCCAAAAACATGGGAACGGGGACGGTGCCGTCTTTCCTTGGGGCAGGGGCCTATCGGCACCACGTGCCATCGACCGTCGATCACATGATCCAACGGGGCGAATTCCTGACATCCTACACGCCCTATCAGCCCGAAGTGTCCCAGGGCACCTTGCAATACCTGTTCGAATTCCAGACCCAGGTGGCGCTTCTGACCGGGATGGAGGTCGCCAACGCGTCGTTGTACGACGGTGCGACGGCCTGCGCCGAGGCGGTTCTGATGGCTGCACGGGTCACCAAGCGCAACAAGGCGGTCCTTTCGGGCGGTCTGCATCCTCAATACAGGGATGTGGTGAAAACCCAGGCCCGGTTCCTCGATTTCGAGGTGGCCATGGCCGAACCCGACCCGATGGGCGGCGAGGACCTGGCCGCCATGATCGACGAGAACACAGCCTGCGTCGTGGTCCAGAACCCGACCTTTTTCGGCCACCTTCGTGACGCGACCGCCCTTGCGGCAGCCTGCCATGAGAAGGGTGTTCTGCTGGTTGTCGCGGTCAATGAGGTGGTATCCCTCGGCGCGGTCAAGCCACCCGGCGACATGGGCGCGGATATCATGATCGGCGAGGGGCAGTCACTGGGCAACGGTCTCAGCTTCGGCGGTCCTTACCTTGGCCTGATGGCGACGCGCCAGAAGCTGGTGCGTCAGATGCCCGGCAGGCTGGTCGGTCAGACGACGGATGTCGATGGGCGGCGCGGCTGGGTGCTGACCCTGTCCACCCGCGAACAACACATCCGGCGCGAAAAGGCGACAAGCAACATCTGCACGAACTCCGGCCTGTGTGCGCTGGCCTTCACCATTCATCTGACCCTGCTGGGTGAGGCAGGGTTTGGCAAGCTGGCGGCCATCAACCACGCCAACGCCGCGCTGTTGGCTGAAAAGCTGGGTGGCATCGCGGGGGTCGAGGTGATCAACGACAGTTTCTTCAATGAGTTCACCCTGCGCCTTCCCAAACCTGCCGGCGGTGTTGTCGAAGCGCTTGCCGCAAAGGGAATTCTTGGGGGCGTTCCCGTTTCGCGCCTCTACCCCGACGATCCGTCGCTGGCCGATCTGATGCTGGTGGCGGCGAGTGAAACCAACACGGTCGGGGATATGGATGCCCTTGCCGAGGCGCTGGGGGAGGTTCTCTGATGCCGACGCGGACGATTACAGGCAACCGCGGCCTTCAGGTCGAAGCCACGCTGATCTTTGAACAGGATACCCCCGGCGTCACCGCCGTCGATCTGCCCGATCCGCCCAAGGTCAAGGGGCGGCTTGGTGACATGGGGCGGGACGAGGCGATCGGCCTGCCCAACCTGTCGGAGCCCGAAGTGGTTCGTCATTACATGCGGCTGTCGCAAAAGAACTATGCGATCGATCTGGGCATGTATCCGCTCGGTTCATGCACCATGAAGCATAATCCGCGTCTGAACGAGAAGATGGCGCGGCTTCCCGGTCTTTCCGACCTGCATCCCCTGCAACCGGAATCGACGGTGCAGGGCGCGCTGGAGTTGATCGAGACCTGCGCCCACTGGCTTCGCGTCCTGACCAACATGCCTGCGGTGGCGATGTCGCCTGCGGCGGGCGCGCATGGCGAGCTTTGCGGCCTGATGGCCATTCGCGCGGCGCTGGAGGACCAGGGAAATCCGCGCAAGAAGGTTCTGGTCCCCGAATCGGCGCATGGCACCAATCCGGCCAGCGCGGCGCTTTGCGGCTATGCCGTCGAATCCATCCCGGCCAACGCGCAAGGGCGTGTCGACCTTGACGCGTTGAAGGAAAAGCTCGATACGGATGTGGCCGCCGTAATGCTGACCAATCCCAACACCTGCGGTCTGTTCGAAAACGACATTCTGGAAATCGCCGAGGCGGTCCACGCAGTGGGCGCCTATTTCTACTGCGACGGGGCGAACTTCAACGCCATAGTCGGTCGCGTCAGGCCCGGTGATCTCGGCATCGATTGCATGCATATCAACTTGCACAAGACGTTTTCGACGCCCCACGGCGGCGGCGGACCGGGCAGCGGCCCGACCGTGTTTTCCGAGGCATTGGCTCCCTTCGTGCCGGTTCCCTATGTGGTGCATGACGCCGACGGTTTCAGGATGGTCGAACATGAAAGCCGCTCGGACGCCAAACCGTTTGGCAGGATGAAGGCGTTCCACGGGCAGTTCGGCGTTTTCGTCCGGGCCTTGTCCTACATGATGAGCATGGGTTCCGACGGGCTGCGGCAGGCTTCCGCCGATGCGGTCCTTTCCGCCAATTACCTTCTGGCGCGGTTGGGCGATACCCTGACGCCGTCGTTCGGTGGTCCGTGCATGCACGAAGCCCTGTTCGATGACCGTTTCCTGAAGGATACCGGCGTCAGTACCCTCGATTTCGCCAAGGCGATGATCGACGAAGGCGTCCATCCGATGACCATGTATTTCCCGCTGGTCGTTCATGGGGCGCTTTTGATGGAACCAACGGAAACCGAAAGCCGCGAATCGCTGGATGGCTTTATCGAGATGGTGAAGGGACTGGCGGCGCGCGCGGCGAACGGGGATGCGGGTTATTTCAAGAACGCCCCGCGCATGACACCCCGCCGCCGGCTGGATGAAACGGCGGCAGCGCGCAGCCCGGTGCTTCGCTGGAAAAAAGAGGACTCCGCCCAGAATACGTCTGAGTGAAATCCGGGATCAGGTGTTTTCGTCCTCGGCGCCACCGTTATAGTCGCCGTACACGTCGCCCGGCGCCATGTAGTAGTGTTCCTCATCGTCGTCGGGGAACAGCTTGGCGACGTATTCCAGATCCTTGCGCAGCCCACGCCGGCCCATCAGTTTCTGTTGGGCCGGGACAGGCAGGTCGGTAAAGGAAAGAACTCCCTTGTCGATCAGGATATCGACCAGATCCTCGATGACACGCACAAGGGAAAGGTCGGAATGAACCCATTCGGGGTCTTCCTCGGCATCCGGTCCTTCCGTATGAAGGAACTCCTTGATGGAGGGGTCGTCGTGCGGCAACTCCTCCATCGCGCCGGCTTCAGGCTGGGCGAAAACCGCCTCGACCTTCCCTTCGGCGTTTCGCCTCACGAACGGCATGGGCGTTCATCCTTCCTGTTCCTGACTGCACGCTTTCCGACGTAATGGGCCGTAGCCGGAAGTTTAACGCTTAACGGGTGGCGGGGGAAGGATTCGCGTCTGCGACGGGATATGGTTCAGGGCAGGTCGAGGACAACGACCTGTCCCGGTTCTTCAGCGGTAATGACGATTGCATCCTCGTCTGTTGCCTGAATCCCGGCGCGGGCCGGTGCACGCACGCCGTTGATGGTGATCCTCCCGTCGATGGCGACGGCATAGGCGCGACGGCCCGGTTCGATTGGGTGGGTCACGGTTTCGCCAGCGTCAAGGTCGGTGGCGAACAGGGCGGCGTCCTGATGAATTCTCAGGCTGCCTGGTGCGCCCGCCGTTCGGCCAGATACAAGTTCGACAAGACGGCCTTTGCGATCCTGCCGGGAGAACTGTCGCGTTTCCCAGCGCGGCGTGTGATCCTTCGCGTCGGGAAGAATCCAGATCTGGAAAAGCTCAAGGTCTTCGGGGCCGTTGTTGAATTCAGAATGGACGATGCCCGTTCCGGCCGACATGACCTGGACATCACCCTTGCCAACCGTGCCGCCATTGCCCAGCGAATCCGCATGGCTTATCTCGCCCCTATGGACAAAGGTGATGATCTCCATGTCCTTGTGGGGATGCATGGGGAAGCCGCCGCCGGAACGGAAAAGGTCGTCATTCCAGACGCGCAGGGGGCCGAAGTTTATGCGTGTGGGATCATGATAGTCGCCGAAGCTGAAGTGGTGCGTGGCGTCCAGCCATCCGATCTGATTGCGGCCCATGGATTCGCGGGGGGAGACCTCGATCATCGGTGGTTCCTTTCCATTCTTCTCTGTCCGGTGGGGCAGGGACTATATGGTGATGGAGCCGGTTGATTTGGAGTCCTGAAAAGCGGTCACAAAAAAATTACAAAGGAATGGGTCGAGCGAGTTGTAACCACCGAGGCATATAGCCATATGCAAAACAGGGGTAAGGACCCCAGCCGAAGCAAGGCGTGAAAAAGCGCCAGATAAAAAGTGAAGAGCCAGGATGAAGGATAAAAACTGCAAGGATATGCAGGCGCAACATGTCGCGGTTGCTGCCGAAGCGGATGGCGTTCCCGAAATTCCGGGGCTGGTTTTGCCGCCGTCGAGGCATCGCGTCTATTGCGGTGATATAGACATTCGTATCGACCGCGAAGGGCGCTGGCATTATCAGGGCTCGCCGATTGGCCGCAAGGAGATGGTTTGTCTTTTCGCCTCCACCTTGCAACGTGACGCCAATGGGGACTACTGGATGGTTACCCCTGCGGAAGTCGGGCGCATCACTGTCGATGACGCGCCGTTCATGGCGGTCGAGATGTTTGTTTCCGGTCAAGGGGCCGATGGCGTTATCAGTTTCCGCACCAACGTCGACGAAATCATTGCCTTGGGGGTGGACAACCCGCTTGAGGTGGTCAACCATCCCGATACGGGCGAACCGTCCCCCTATGTGGAGGTCCGCGGGGGGTTGCGCGCCCGGTTGTCACGATCCGTGTTCTATGAGCTGGTTGATCGGGCGCAGGAATGCAACGTGGACGGAGAGGATGTTTACGGCGTATGGAGCCAGAGCCTGTTCTTCCCCTTGGGTCCGTCGCGGGAGGATTGACCCGCACGGCGATCATCAGCCGCTTTGCCAGCAAGGGCCTTCCCGCCGATGCCGAATCGGTGGTGGCGGGTCGTGGAGACCACGCGCTGAATCCGGGAATGCACCCGACAGGCGAGTTGATTCCCGCCGCCGTTCTGGTCCCCTTGGTTGATCGCCCGGACGGTATGACGGTCCTTTTTACCCGCCGCACGGCCCATCTTGCCAATCACGCCGGACAGGTCAGTTTTCCCGGTGGCCATATCGAGGAGGCCGATGGCACACCCCTTGAAGCCGCCCTGCGCGAGACAGAAGAGGAAGTTGGCCTTGCCCGGGATCGCATCGAAACCATCGGGCGTCTGGATACCTATGTGACGCGCACCGGTTTTCATGTCGTTCCGGTGGTCGGTCTGGTCACGCCGCCTTTTGATGTGAAGCCCGACCCACACGAGGTTGACGAGGTGTTCGAGGTTCCCCTTTCTTTCTTGCTCAACCCTGCGAATCATCAGCGGCACAGCGTCGTCTATGAAGGCGAACCCCGATATTTTCATGCGATGCCCTATGGCGATTACTATATCTGGGGGGCAACCGCCGGAATGTTGATAAACCTTTATGAGGTCCTGAGCGGCCCGGAGAACTCCTGATCCATCATGCGTATTCTTCTGCAATACATCCTTCCTTTTCTCGCGCCGCTGGCCCTCTATCTGGCCTGGTTTTTTCTTTGGGGGCGTCGCCATGAAAAAGCCCTGCCCGACTGGAAGTCCGGGCCGTGGTTCTGGCTGATCATCGCCGGTTTCCTGCTGGCCGCAAGCGGACTGGTGTTCATGAGCTTTTCCGGCGACGATCCCGGCGGGGTCTATCATGCGCCGCGATACGAAGATGGACGGATCATCCCGGGTCATGTGAAATGACGGGTCCGTCTATCGCCCATCCGGCCTGAGGGCTACAATCGGGACTGTCACCATGTATTGGCAGATACGATGATCCGAGATCCGTACTCCTCGCTGGAACCGACCGGCAAGCTCTCCCCCCAGGCGTGGATGAACACGCCCGAGGCGAAAGCCGTCATGGCGGCGTTGATGGCGGGTGGCGAGGAAGCGCGCTTTGTTGGCGGCTGCGTTCGGGATTCCATCCTCAAACGGCCGGTCCGCGACATTGATATCGCCACACCAGAACCCCCGGAAAGGGTTATCGCGCTTCTTGACGCGGCGGGGATCAAGGCCATTCCAACCGGGATTGCGCATGGGACGGTGACGGCGGTGATCGGCGAGGCGCATTACGAGATCACGACCCTTCGCCGCGATGTCGAAACCCATGGCCGCCATGCCACCGTCGCCTTTTCCCGCGACTGGACGGAAGATGCCGCGCGGCGGGACTTCACCATCAATGCCCTGTCATGCAATCTGGACGGCGACGTCTACGATCCATTCGGCGGTCTGGAAGATCTTGGCTACGGGCGAATCCGTTTTGTCGGACGTGCGGCGGAACGGATCGACGAAGACGTCCTTCGTTTGCTGCGTTATTTCCGTTTCTATGCCGAACTGGGTCAGCCACCGGCTGATTCCGATGCCCTTGCCGCCTGCCGCTCCCGCGCCCACAAGCTGCCGACCCTTTCGGGGGAACGGGTGCGCGGGGAACTGTTTCGGCTCCTCTCCGCGCCCGATCCGGCGGGGATGGTCACCCTGATGCGATCACAGCACGTGATCGAACACATTCTGCCAGAAGCCGCAACGGATGTCGGTCGCCTGCGCATCATGCAGTGGCTGGACAGCAATGCGATCCGCTTTGATTCGGTGGTCATCGATCCCTTGCGCCGCCTTGCCGCCCTTCTGGATACGGATGCAGACGGGGCTGCCGTGGTCGCCGACAGGCTGCGCCTGTCGAATCATCAGCGACATCGCCTGATCGTCATGGCGTCACCGCCTCTTTCGGTGACAGCCGACTTGTCAGGGAACGCGTTGCGCGCCGCCCTTTTCCGGTATGGGCCCGAAGACCTGCGCGACATGGCGCTTCTTGCGTGGGCGGACAAACTTGCAGAACAATCAAGGCTGCCGGCGGCGGAAACCGAGGCGTGGAAGGCGTTGATCGCCGGAACCGAGGGATGGGATCCCGTTCATTTTCCCCTCAGGGGGCGGGATGCGGAAAGTCTTGGAATTGAACCGGGCCTTCGGATGGGGGCGCTTCTGCGTACGGTCGAGGACTGGTGGGTGGACGGCGGCTGCAATGCCGATCACACTGAATGCATGATTGAGCTGAAGGCACGGATAGGAGAGGCAACATGACCCGCATCAGGATTTGCTTTGTCGGCGACAGCATCACGGCGGGAACGGGGGATACGGATTATCTGGGCTGGCCCGGTCGTTTGTGCGCGCACGAAGCCAGGAAGGGCCACGATGTCACCTGCTACAATCTGGGGGTTCGGGCGGAAACCTCGACGATGATTGCTGCGCGCTGGCGGGCCGAATGCACCCCGCGCCTGCCCGAAGGGGCGGACGGTGCGCTGGTTTTCTCTTTTGGCGTCAATGACATGGCGATCGAAGAGGGGAAGGGGCAGCGGGTTTCAAGGGAG
>JAPHTL010000310.1 GCA_026193355.1 Rhodospirillales bacterium | reverse complement strand
TGATGGTTCAGGGGACGGGTTCGGATGTCGGGAAGTCCCTGCTGGTGGCGGGCCTTTGCCGCGCCTATGCGCGCCGTGGCCTGCGAGTCGCGCCGTTCAAATCACAGAACATGTCCAACAACGCCGCCGTCACTCCGGATGGCGGGGAAATCGGCCGCGCACAGGCGTTGCAGGCGCGTGCCTGTGGCCTGCCCCCGTCCGTCCATATGAACCCGGTGTTGTTGAAACCGCAGACCGACGTTGGCGCGCAGGTGGTGGTGCGGGGCCGGGTGCGGGGCAACGCCACGGCGCAGGATTACAGGGCTCTCAGACCCGAACTGATGCCCGATGTCATGGACAGCTTCCGTACGCTCGCCGTCGAAAAGGATCTGATCATCGTGGAAGGGGCGGGCAGCCCCGCCGAGGTCAACCTGCGCGACGGCGATATCGCCAACATGGGTTTCGCCGAAGCCGCCGACCTCCCCGTCCTTCTGGTCGGCGATGTGGACCGGGGCGGCGTGATCGCCAGCATCGTCGGCACCCACGTACTGTTGCCGGAAAACGAAAGGGCCCGTCTGGTCGGCTACGTCATCAACAAGTTCCGGGGGGATATCCGACTGTTCGACGGGGCGCTCGACGCCATCGGGGAACGCACCGGTCTGCGCGCCTTCGGCGTCATCCCCTATCTGGAGGCAGCCCGCCGTCTGCCGCGCGAGGATGCGGCGTCCCTTGGGTCCGGGGACGGTTCGCGCACCGGCGGTTCGGTCGTGATCGCCGTGCCGCGACTGTCGCGTATCGCCAACTTCGATGACCTCGACCCCCTTATCGCCGAACCCGATGTGGACCTGCGCATCATCGAACCGGGAAACGCCATGCCCGGTGACGCCCGGGTGATCCTGATTCCCGGATCAAAGGCGACGGCTGCCGATCTCGCCTTTCTGCGCGCCCAGGGTTGGGACGTGGATATCAAGGCGCATCTGCGGCGCGGCGGTCTGGTCGTCGGCCTGTGCGGGGGGTATCAGATGCTCGGTCGGGTCGTGCATGATTTCGACGGTATCGAGGGAACGCCGGGCAGCGTGATGGGCCTCGGGCTTCTCGATGTTGAAACCACGATCACCGGCAACAAGACCCTGCGGGAAGTCACCGGAGTCGAACTTGCCAGCGGCCTTCCAATCCATGGATACGAGATGCATGTCGGTGTGACCGAAGGGCCGGGGCGCGCCTACGAATGGCTGGAACTGGATGTCTGCGACGGGGATGAGGACGTTCGCCCCGAAGGCGCCGTTTCGGCCGATGGTCGGGTGATGGGCAGTTACCTTCACGGTTTGTTTCGCTCCGACGCGTTTCGCGCTGAATTCCTGCGCAGGCTCAACCCCGAGCGGCAAGGCGGACTTGCTTTCGACGCGCAGGTGGACGCGGCGCTTGACGCCCTGGCCGATCACGTCGAGGCATTCGTCGATCTCGATGGACTGCTGGAAACGGCAAAGGGCTGGCGTTCGCCCTGAACCCCTCAGTCGAGCCGGAAAATGGTAAGCCCGGCGACGGCCAGACCGTTCACCAGACAGGCGGTGGCGAAAAGATAAAGCGCGCGGCGGATGTCTTTGGGCGTCGCCCGCGCCCGGCCATCGCCGATCCAGGGGTCATTGACCTGGGATTCACGATATTTCCGAGGCCCTGCAAGGGCGAGGTCAAGGGCCCCGGCCATGGCGCCTTCCGGCCACCCGGCGTTTGGCGAACGATGCTTGCCCGCATCCCGGACCATCACCTTCAGCGCACGGAGGGGATTTGCCGTCGGAACGAAGACAGAGCCCAGAACGATGAACAACCCGGACAGTCGCGCGGGGATCAGGTTGACGACATCGTCCAGCCGCGCCGCCGTCATGCCGAAGGCGCGGTACCGTTCGGTCTTGTGGCCGATCATGCTGTCCATCGTATTGATCGCCTTGTAAATCAGGATGCCGGGAAAGCCGAACAGCACATACCAGAAGACGGGCGCGACCACGGCATCGTTGAAATTTTCCGCCGCCGATTCGATGGCGGCGCGGGCGACTCCGGCTTCGTCCAACTGGTAGGGGTCACGTCCGACGATGTTGGCGACTTCCTCGCGTCCCGCATCCAGCCCGCTTCCGCCCAGCGCCGTGCCGACCCGTCGCACGGCGTCATACAGGCCGCGCTGGGCGATCAACGTGACCAGCAAAAGCATCTCGACGATCCAGCCGAAGGGATAGTTCTGTCCGAACCAAGCGACTCCCCATCCGGCTGCGGCGCAGACAAGGACGACGAACACGACGACCAGCGCGCCGCGTACGGCCCGGTCCATCTGGCTGCGGTTTTCGCGGTTCAGCTTGCGTTCAAGGGTATCGACAAGGCCGCCAATGATCGCCACCGGGTGCCGCACACGGCTGAACAGGAAGCGCATCTCGCCGACATAGGCCTCAACCGCCAATGCCATGATCAGCAGGATCAGTGGGTCGAAACCGTGGACATTCTGGTTGAGTCCGAACAAAAACATGGGCCGAGAATGATCCGCGGCCTCAATGTCGTCAACCGTCCAGCTTCATGATTGGTTATACGGGGCAGGCGAAGCGACTGCGGGGTTGACCGGACAGCCCCGATTGGCGACGGTAAGTCCGCAAATGGGTGAACCCTGGGCCGTCACGCCGTTACCCAGGGATTGGTAACGCTTTCGATCGAAACAGACAGACGGGAACGAGATATGCGGAAATTTACAGCCTTCTTCGTTATCGCCATCGCCTTTGCGCTGGCGTGGGTGGTTCCAGCCCATGCGCAGCAACAGACCCAGGCCGATACCACCGGTGGGACGACCTCGTCGGGTGGCGTGTTCAGCGAACAGGAAAAACAGGTCATCAAGGACTACTTCGGTCGCAAGCTCGGGCTTGAGAAGAAGCAGGAAGACGAAAAGGCCGGGAAAGACGACGATGATCGCAAGGACGGCGATCGCGATGATGATGAGGACGACCGCAAGAAGGGTAAAAAGGACAAGGGAGCCAAGAACAAACACAAGGGCAAGGATAAACACAAGGGACTCCCGCCCGGTTTGGCCAAGCGCGATTCCCTGCCGCCCGGACTGGCGCGTCAGTTGGAGCGCAACGGAAGGCTGCCCCCCGGCCTGGACAAGCGTGAATTGCCTGATGACCTGAAATCAAGTTTGCCTGAAACGAAGGAAGGCGAGGAACGCGTGATCGTCGATGACAGCGTCGTCCTGATCGAGAAGGGAACGGAGAAGGTTCTCGATGTGTTGACCGATGTGATCCTCGGCGGCGGCGAGGCCGGTGCGGGGCAATAGGTGATTGATGGCTGATGCCGATATAACCGGGAAGCCGGCCTTTGCGCCGGGCAGCGTGTGGCTGGTTGGTGCGGGGCCGGGCGATCCCGGCCTGCTGACGCTTCATGCCGTCTGGGCGCTGGAGCAGGCCGATGTGGTTGTTCATGACGCACTTGTGGATGCCCGCATCCTGGCGATGATTGGCCCACGGGCGACGGTCGAACATGCGGGGAAGCGCGGCGGCAAGGCATCGCCGAAGCAGGACGAAATCACGGCGCGACTCATCGAACTGGCGCGGGCCGGGCAGCGCGTCCTTCGGCTCAAGGGTGGCGACCCCTTCCTTTTTGGGCGCGGCGCCGAAGAAGCACTGGCGCTGGCGGAAGCTGGAATCCCCTTTCGGGTGGTGCCGGGCATCACGGCGGGTATCGGCGGTCTTGCCTATGCGGGTATTCCAGCCACCGCAAAAACCGCAAATTCGGCGATCACCTTCGTCACCGGCCACGACCAGACTGGCTCCGTTCCCGACGCCGTGGATTGGGAGGGGCTGGGCAGGGGGTCGCAGGTCATTGTCGTCTATATGCCAATGCGGAACCTTCAGGGGATCGTTGCGCGGCTGCTGTCTGCGGGACGTTCGCCCGACGAGCCTGCGGCGATCGTCTCACGCGCCTGTGCGGAAGATCAGGGGGTTCTGGTCACCACCCTTGGAAGCTGCGTTGCCGACGCGGAACGTGACGGCGTCACCCCGCCTGCGCTGTTCGTCCTTGGTGAGGTTGTGCGGTTGCGGGAAAAGCTGGACTGGTGGGGCGGCAAGGGTTAGCAAGGGCCGGTGTCGGCCACGGGCCTTTCCTGTGGCCCTTCGCGGAATCGGGATGAACGGTGGATCTGCAAGCCATCCTTTTTGATCTGCTGATCGGTGGCGTCAATCAGTGCCGGATCGTCGTGGACGAGAAAGGGGCGCTTCTTGGCAGTCTTTTCGCCGCTGGCCTGATCGGCAGTCTGACCCATTGTGTCGGGATGTGCGGGCCGTTTGTCCTTAGTCAGGTGACGGCGCGGCTTGACGCTGTTCCAGCGGCGGGGATGCGCGAATTTCACAGGTTGACGGGCGCTGCGTTGCTTCCCTATCACCTTGGGCGGTTGACGACTTATGCCGCCCTTGGCGCCGTGGGCGGATCGCTGGCTGGTGGCGTAGTGACAACCCTTCCCGGTCTGCGCGGACTGTCGGCAGGGCTTCTGGCCCTGGCTGCGGTGCTTTTCATGGGCTATGGGTTGCAGCGTCTGGGCCTGTCCCTGCCCAGGTTTCTCAGCGGCGATGCCAAAACGGGTTCGTGGTCGCGTGTTGTGTCACGGGTTGCCGGCCCCCTGTTTGGCAACCCCCGGGGGTGGCGGGGATTTGTCCTGGGGCTGTTTTTGGGGTTTATTCCCTGCGGTCTGCTTTACGGAGGGCTTGCGGCTGCTGCCTCGGCAGGCGGGGCGCTGGCCGGGGCGATGGCTATGGGGGCCTTTGGGTTGGGCACGATACCGGGTTTGTTTGCGGTCGGTCTGGCGGGGCATCTTTCAGTCCGACGGTGGGAAGGTTTGGCGTCCAAGGTCGCACCCGGCTTGATGGTCGTCAATGCCCTGATACTATCGTATATGGCATGGACTCTCGTTGCCTGAAAATGGCGCGTATGAAAAGGCAGGAACAGGATGAATTTTTTCAAAAGCCGGATTTTCGTTTACGGGGCGGCGGTGCTGTCAGTCCTGGCTCTCGTGCTGATCGCATCCCGATTGGAAGATGACTCGGCCCAATCCATTAAAAATTCATCGGGCGAAGTGGTGAAGGTCGTCAATCAGGGCACCCCCGTCATTGGCGGTCCCTTCACGTTGACCGACCACAACGGCAACCGGGTCAGCGACACGGACTTTCGTGGAAAGTTCATGCTGATCTTCTTCGGGTACACCTACTGTCCCGACGTCTGCCCGACGTCCCTGTCGACGATTTCCGACGCGCTGGAGTCCCTGGGCGAGAGGGCAAACAACATCCAGCCGATCTTCATCTCTGTCGATCCGTTGCGCGATACGCCTGCTCACCTGAAGGAGTACGTCGGTTATTTCGATCCACGGATCATCGGCCTGACCGGCACCGAGGACGAGGTCGCCGCCGTCGCGAAGGCCTATCGCGCCTATTATGCGAAGGTCCGTGAGGAAGGCGCCGACCCCAATGACTACCTGATCGACCACACCGCCATCGTCTATCTGGTCGACCCGAAGGGGCGCTTCACCCAGCATTTCCCCCACGGCTATGCCGTCGACAAGATGGCCGCAAGGCTGGCCAAGCATCTTGAGGAGGAAGGCCTGTGACCGCCGCTTCAATCCTGCGAAGAACGTTACTGGGGGGGCTCCTGGCCCTGTTGACCACAGCCGCAGCCGCCCTTCCCGTGCAGGCCGAAGAACCTGTGCGCCTTCCCGGCGGTCCGTTCATGCTGGTCGATCACAACGGCAAAACGGTGACCGATGCCGATTTCCGCGGGCGGTTCCTGCTTGTTTTCTTTGGCTACACCTTCTGTCCTGATATCTGCCCCACCGCCCTTTCGACCGTGGCCGACGCCTTCGATCTTCTGGGTGACGAGGCCGAAAAGGTGGAGGCCCTGTTCATCTCTGTCGATCCAGCGCGCGATACCGTTCCGGTGATGCACGAATATGTCGCGCACTTCCATCCCCGCATTACCGGGTTGACGGGGCCGGAACCCCTGATCGCCGATGCGGCCAAGAAGTACAAGGCGCGCTACAAGAAGGTCATTCCGCCCGGATCGAAACCGGACGAATACCTGATCGACCATTCGGCAGGCGTTCTGCTGATGGGGCCGAAGGGCGAATTTCTCAAGAAGTTTCTCCACGGTATCAAGCCCGAGGAAATGGCCGAGGGAATCCGTTCTTTCCTGCGTTAGGGCCAATTTTTTCGCTGCAGGTGCGTATTGATGAATCCCTGACCAATCAGGCGGATTCAGCTATTATGTTGCGGTGCGGCAAAAAAAACCTCACATTAGTGATCACGGTATAATCACTTCGGGTCTGGCAGATGCTTTATGCGCTTCACGAGTTCCAGCATGCGGCGGCGGCGCCCTTGCGGCTGATGGCTCATGCGATGCAGGAACTTTACCGCCATCCCTTCATGCCGCTTTCCTACACGCGCGCCGGCCGCTCGGTCGCCGCTTCGGCGGAGGTGTTGTCGCGCACCCTTCGGCGTTATGCAAAACCGGAATGGGGCATCGACCATATCACCATCGACCGCCGCAAGGTTGCGGTTTGCACTGAGCAGGTTCTCGCGCACCGGTTTTGCAACCTCCTGCATTTCAAGCGCGATATCGAGGGCCGGAACGATCCGAAGGTTCTGGTCGTCGCCCCGCTGTCGGGCCACTACGCGACGCTGCTGCGCGGGACGGTAAGGGCGCTTCTGCCGGATCACGAGGTCTATATCACGGACTGGCGCAACGCCCGGAACGTGCCGCTGGTCGGCGGCGGCTTCGGCCTCGATGATTACATTGATTACGTCATCAATTTTCTTGAGATGCTTGGCCCGGACGTTCACGTGGTCGCCGTTTGTCAGCCGTCGGTTCCGGTTCTGGCAGCCGTCGCGCTGATGGCCGAGGATGATCGCTCCTGCAAACCCCGCTCCATGACCCTGATGGGCGGCCCCATCGACACGCGATGCAACCCGACCCAGGTCAACAAGGTCGCCGAAACGAAGCCCATCGAGTGGTTCGAGGAAACGGTGATCTCAAACGTACCAGCCTACTATCCCGGCTTCATGCGTCGCGTTTATCCCGGTTTTATCCAGTTGAACGGATTCATGTCGATGAACCTCGACCGTCATGTGGACGCGCACTGGAAGCTGTTCAGGCACCTGATTGAGGGCGACGGCGATTCGGCCGATGGGCACCGCGAGTTCTACGACGAATACCTGGCGGTCATGGACCTGCCGGCGGAATACTATCTGGAGACCGTGAAAAACGTTTTCCAGGAACACGTGCTGCCGAAAGGCACCATGACCTGGCGCAATCGCAAGGTTAACCCCGCCGCCATCACACAGACGGCGCTGATGACCGTGGAAGGCGAGAAAGACGATATCACCGGAATGGGCCAGACGAAGGCCGCCCATGATCTCTGCGTCAATCTTCCCGATTCCAAGCGCCTGCACCATTTGCAGAAGGGGGTCGGGCATTACGGCGTGTTCAATGGCCGCCGCTGGCGTGAGGAGATTTATCCGAAGCTGCGCGACTTTATCCGCGCAAACGCCTGAGGCGGCGCCTCGGTGAACACCTTCTGGACCCAAAGGCCGATGGACAGGATGTCCCATGAGGAATGGGAGAGCCTTTGCGATGGCTGCGGAAAGTGTTGCCTCAACAAGCTTGAAGACGCCGACACCGGTGATGTCTTCTTCACCGATGTAGCCTGCCGCCTGCTCGATACCCACACCTGCCGCTGCACGGATTACGAAAATCGCGAAAAAACAGTTCCCGATTGCGTGGGGCTGAGCGCGGAAGTCATTGATTGCATAAGCTGGCTGCCCTCAACCTGCGCCTATCGGTTGGTTCGCGAGGGAAAGGCTCTGCCGCAATGGCATCATCTGGTGTGCGGCGACCGGGATGCCATCCACAGGGCCGGGTGGTCCGTGCGTGGTCGGGTGGTTTCAGAACGTGAGAACCCCGATCTTGAAGATCACGTGGTCCACTGGCCGGAATGATTGTTATATTCTGACGACAGGCAAACAGGGGAAGAACGTATGGGCGGTTCTGGTTTTGCGCTTACGGGGGTTTATTCGGCGGTTCTGACGCCGCAAAAGGCGGATCTGTCGCCCGATATCGAAGCGCTGGCGCGTCATTGCCGCTGGCTGCTGGATACGGGCTGTGACGGTCTGGCCGTTTTGGGGACGACGGGTGAGGCTAACTCCTTTTCCGTCGATGAACGGATCGCCATTCTCGAAGGGATTGCGGCGGCCGGAATTCCCATGGCGGCGACCATGCCGGGGACCGGATGTTGCGCGATCAGCGATACCGTGACCCTGACCAGAAAGGCGCTGGAACTGGGCGCGGGCGGTGTTCTGGCCCTGCCGCCGTTCTATTACAAGAACGTCAGTGACGACGGCCTGTTCGCCGCATTTTCCGAGGTTATCGAACGGGTCGGTGATTCACGTCTGAAGCTTTTCCTCTATCACTTCCCGCAGATGTCGGCGGCGCCGATCAGCCTCAAGCTGATCGAACGGCTGCTGGCCCGCTATCCGGGCGTGATTGCGGGCGCCAAGGACAGTTCCGGCGATCTCGACAACATGATCGCCATGGCGCGCACGTTCCCTGGTTTCGCGGTTTTCTCCGGTTGGGATCACCTGTTGAAGCCGCTTCTGGCCGAGGGCGGCGCGGGGTGCATAACGGCGGTGGCGAATATTGCCTCCGGTCTTTCGCGTCGCGTTTACGACGATCCTGAAGGGGCGGATGGCGAGCTTGCGCATGAACAGCTTTCCCTTGTCCGCAAGGTCATCGCGGATCGTCCCCTGATTCCCGGCCTCAAGGAAGTCATGGCCCGGCACACGGGCAACGCCCAGTGGCGCAACATGCGCCCGCCGATGCTGCCGATGGCGAACAATGAAGCCATCGCGCTGATGAAGGATCTGGAGGCGACCGGCTGGCGGTTGCCGCCGGTGGCCTGAAGCGGCCTTTCTTGTGAAACGACAGCCCGAGGAACGCACCCTTATCGACATCGATGGGCGGGACGTGCCTTTGCGCCTGCGGTGGAACGGACGGGCGCGCAACATGACCCTGCGCATCGAACTGCGGACGGGTGGCGCTGTGGTCACGCTGCCCGCCGGGGTTCCCGCTTCGGAAGGCAAGGCCATGGCCCGGCGCAAGGCGGCGTGGCTGAAAAGCAGGCTCGACGGGCTTCCCGAAAACATTCCTTTCGGCGATGGCGCGTCGGTGCCGCTTCTGGGCAGGGAGCGAACAATCAGGCATGTCGGGGGATACCGTGGGCGGGTGATGGCCCATGATGACGCGATTCATGTTCCCGGCCGGATCGAACATCTGCCACGGCGATTGCGCGACTGGCTGCGCGCCGAGGCGAAGCGTGAACTGTCCACCCGCGTTGTGCGTCATGCCGGGGTTCTGGGGGTAAGGCCGGGCCGTGTCACGGTGCGCGATACCCGTTCACGGTGGGGGTCGTGTGCGCCCAACGGGAACCTGTCTTTCAGTTGGCGGCTGGTGCTCGCGCCCGAAGATGTCATGGATTATGTGGTCGCCCACGAGGTCGCGCATCTGGTCGCTATGAATCACGGCCCCCGGTTCTGGGCGGTGGTGAAGGGGCTGGTTCCGGATGTCGAAGGCCCCCGTCGCTGGCTTCGCGAACACGGTGCGCGGTTGCACCGTTACGGCAGCATGTAGGGTCGCCTAAAGGCTCTTCTCATCGCCGGGGACGACCCACGAACCACCGTAACCGTTCGTATAGGCGTAGAC
>JAPHTL010000103.1 GCA_026193355.1 Rhodospirillales bacterium | reverse complement strand
GGAAAGCCCGGGAAGGCGTTCGAAGAAGCGGTTGATAAGCGTCATGTCTGTTCGATAATCCATAAGCAAGAGCGTCGCGGGCAATGCGGCGACGAGATTATATCATGTGATAACGGGTTGTCCGCAACGGATGCGCCAAAGAAAAAGCCGCCCGGAACGCCGGGCGGCCAATGTTTCCTGCATATAACCGTGCAATCGGCCTCAGGCCGTGGCCGCCATCGCAACCTTTTCCGCCGCGACGGGCATTGTGGCGTAGGAAATATCCAGATCCTTCGCTGGAACGACGCTCCACGCCTCGGTATCGGCAAACATGGCCCGAAGCAGGCGGTTGTTCAGCGTATGGCCCGAACATTCGCCCCGGAACCTGCCGACGATCGGCGCGCCCGCCAGATAAAGATCGCCAACCGCGTCGAGTACCTTGTGGCGGACGAATTCGTCATCGTAGCGAAGGCCGTCTTCGTTCATCACCTCGTCACCGCTGATGACGATGGCGTTATCGAGGGAACCGCCGCGCGCCAGCCCAGCCGCACGCAATTGCTCGACCTCGGAAAGGAAGCCAAAGGTGCGGGCCCGGGCGACATCGTTGTTGAAGGCGCCAGCCGCCATCGGAACGCTAACTTCCTGACGGTCGATAACGGTGCCGCTGTAATCAATGGCGAAATCGATGACAAATCCGTCATCGGGAATGAATTCGGCGAAAATATCGCCATCGGTGACGCGAATCGGCTTCTCGATCCGAATCGCCCGGCGTTCAGAGCGCTGCTCGACAACCCCGGCGCATTCCACAAGGAACATGAAGGGGGCGGCGCTGCCGTCCATGATGGGAACTTCCGGGCCGTTGATTTCGATAAGGGCGTTGTCGATGTTCGATCCCGCCAGCGCAGACATCAGATGTTCCACGGTGCTGACCGTGACGCCGTCGTCATTGCCCAGGGTTGTGTTGAGGCGGGTATCGACGACATGATCCCAGCGCGCGGGGATGATGCTTCCACCACCCGCGATATCCGTCCGCTTGAACTTGATCCCGTGATCGATGCCAGCGGGGCACAGGTTCATGGAAACCTTTTCACCGCTATGGAGCGAGATACCCGTGCAACTGATCGAGGTCTTCAGTGTCTTCTGACGCATGTCCGACCGACTTCCTTTTTCCTGCCGCCAAAACCGTTCTGAATTCAGCGGTTTCTTGAGGCTTCCCCTTGGGTCCGTCATCAGGTCCGTCACCCCTCCTTGCCGGAGGTCGATCCGCCCCTCGGCGAACCCATGACAAACCTGTAAATCCGATGGTGAAATGTGTAGCAGGCGCGGGGAAAGCTCTCAAATCAAACATTGTTACAAAATGTTACATTTCATAGGCTTAATTAAAGGTTTATAGCCATTGCATGAGAAATGCATCTCTATCTTATTGATCAGCCGTTGAATATCCCACAACAAAGCACCACGGAATTTCGTCACCCTGCGTCTTCATGCGATCTGCAAACCCGCTCCGCGAAACCAGATCTCCATGCTATCGTCCGAAACCATGTCTAACTGGCGGGGCGAACTGGCGGACAACTGATGCCAGACAAAAATGACATCCTGAATATGCGGGCCAAGGCTGATTGCGGGCCCGAATGCAACGCCGAGATTGAGGTGAAGCTGGAAGCGGATCCCGACGATCTGGCGCGAATTGGCCGGCTGCGCTGGTTGCGCCCCCTTGTGCAAGGCCGCACAACGACCCGTATCCTTCGCACCATTTACTTCGACACGAAGGATCATCGGCTTCGAAAGCTGGGCATGGTCCTGCGGGTCAGGAAGGAAGGGCGGCGTTTTATTCAATGCCTCAAGCGACATGCGCCGGAATCCCCCGTCAGCCGGCAGGAATGGGAAAGCGTTGTTCCGAGCCACTTCCCGGACCTTTCGCATCTGCGCGCGGTTCCCGCCCTGCGCGGCCTGAAGCTGGAGGCACGCGCCCTTCTGCCGGTTTTTGAGACCGGCTTCCGCAGGACAACCCGCACTCTCCGCCACCCGGCAGGCGGGCATGTCATTCTGGCCGTTGACCGGGGAGAGATCGTCAGTGGCGCAGTTACAACGCCGATCAACGAAATCGAACTGGAACTGGCGGATGGCCCTGCCGTGGCCATCTTCGATCTGGCGAAACGTTTCTGCGCGGAATTACCCGTCAGGGTCAGCCTTCGCTCCAAGGCGGAAAAAGGGTTCGACCTGGCACAGGGAAAGGCCGGTGCGGTGTGGGCAAGAGCGTTCCCGGTATCGCTGCCCGGTGGAGCCTCCGCCGAGGACGCGTTGGCTATGGCCATGGTCGGCGGCATCCGGCACCTTGCCGCCAACAGCGATTGTGTCATTTCGCGGACGCATCATGAGGGTGTTCACCAGATGCGGGTCGCCGCACGGCGCATGCGCGCCGTTCTCTCGATCTTTCGCAAACAATCGCCTCATGACGTTTTTTCCGCCATTGATGGACACCTCAAGTGGCTGATCGCGGCCCTCGGGCCGGCCCGGGACTGGGACATCTTCATCGACGAAACCCTTGCCCCCTTCAAGGAAATGGCGGCCGACAATCCGGTGTTAGCGGAAACCATCGCAAGGGCGGAACAGTGTCGGAACGCCGCCTACGCCGATGCCCAAAGGTGCATTGGGTCCGCCACATATGCCGAGGCGGTCCTGGATATCGCCGCCTGGCTGCATGAAAAACCATGGCGGGAGTCGGCATCGACCGAACCGGTGGGCATAGCGGACATTCCGGCGATGGACTTTGCGGCAAGAACCCTCGCCCGGCGGCACAGCAAGGTGGAGAAACTGGCGCGCCGTTTCGACACGATGACACCCGAGGAACGCCACAGGCTGCGAATTTCCACCAAAAAACTGCGCTATGCGGCGGAGCTGTTCGCCTCGCTCTACCCCGCAAAGGATTCAAAACGTTACCTGAAGTGTCTGGCGCGCCTGCAAGACAGCCTCGGCGCCCTCAACGACCTGACCACGGCGGAAAGGCTCCTTCAATCCCTCGGCGCCGACAAACAGACCGGCGGCGCTCTGGATGTCGCCTACGTCTCCGGGTTGCTTGATGGATGGTACGGACACGCCGCGCGTCGCCATGAACAAAAAACGGTCAAGGCGCTGGATAGTTTCACACGTATGCGGCCTTACTGGCGACAATAACGCCGCCCCCACAATCGCGATTTTTTCTGCCTTGTGAACAAAAAGGGGGACGCCGAACGGCGTCCCCCTCTGGAAGCTGACATTCCCGGTCACGCCGCCTGAGCAGGGCGGCGCGTAGAAGGGCGGGATCGCGCCCTAGTTCGCCTGACGTCGCAGGAATGACGGGATTTCGAGCAACTCGTCCTCGTCTTCCGAAACGATCGACCGGCCGAGCGATGCCGACGGGCCAAGAGGCAACTGCTCCCCTTGCCTTGTCGGCATGGGCTCGACAACCGCCTTCGGCTGCGCAGGTTGCGCGGCAACCGGCATTTCCGGCTCCTTCTTCGGTGCATCTCCACGACCGGTGACCAGGCCGAAAAGACCGCCGGCGCGTTTCTTCGCCTTCTTGGCTTCCTCCGCCTTTTGCGTAGCGTCACCGCCGTTGATCATGTCCGTCGCGCGGAAAGGATCGACGTCCCGGGTTGGGGCCTTGGTGGCCTTGACCTCGGCAGGCATCGGCGGGATGAACGGCTCTTCGGGTTGCGCCGGGGGCTCGCCCATGGACGGCACTTCGGCCTCCAATGCAACGTCCGTCGCCTCTTCATCGTTTTCCGCCACCGCAACATCTTCAACCGCATCTTCAAAGAACTCGCGGATTTCGGTTTCGATTTCGGCCACCGTTTCGTTCGTGGCCTCTTCGACCTCCGGTTTGACGGCCTTGGTCGCTTTCATGACCGCGTCAAAGATATCGTCGACAGGCGTCGTTTCCTCATCCCCATTTTCGGCGTCAACAGCCGCAGCAACAGCAGGCATGGGAACCGGTTTGGCGACCGTTGCGTTGGGCGTGGGAACCTTCGCCGGGGCGGGCTTGGCATTGGCCCCGGTGAATGCGTCAAGAACGACCGGCGCAGGCCGCACCCCTGCGACCGAATCGATACCCGTCGCCACGACGGAGACACGGATCCGGCCTTCGAGAACTGGATCGAAGGTCGAGCCGAAGATGATATGGGCGTCGGCGTCCACCTCGTCTCGTATGCGGTTCGCCGCCTCATCGACCTCGAACAGTGTCATGTCCGGGCCGCCAGTGATGTTGATCAAAACGCCATGTGCGCCCTTGATCGATGTGTCCTCAAGAAGCGGATTGGAAATTGCCGATTCGGCAGCCTCCAGCGCCCGCTTGTCACCCTCGGCCTCGCCGGTGCCCATCATCGCCTTGCCCATCTCGGCCATCACCGCGCGAACGTCGGCGAAGTCGAGGTTGATCAGGCCGGGCATGACCATCAGGTCGGTGACGCTTCGCACACCCGAATAGAGAACGTCGTCGGCCATCTTGAAGGCGTCTGCGAACGTCGTCTTTTCATTGGCGACCCTGAACAGGTTCTGATTGGGAATGATGATCAGCGTATCGACATAGCGTTGCAGTTCCTCAATCCCGCCATCCGCAATCCGCATCCGGTGGGAGCCTTCGAACTGGAACGGCTTGGTGACCACACCAACGGTCAGTATCCCCTGTTCACGCGCGACGCGGGCAATGACCGGCGCTGCGCCGGTGCCGGTGCCGCCGCCCATGCCGGCCGCGACGAAAACCATGTTGGAGCCTGACAGCATGGCTGTGATCTCTTCCAGCGCTTCATCCGCAGCGGCGCGGCCCACATCGGGGTGCGACCCTGCGCCAAGACCGTGAGTCATGCTCAGGCCCAGCTGCACCCGGTGGTCTGTCCGGGCCATGGTCAGGGCCTGGGCATCTGTATTGGCGACGACAAAATCGACACCTTCCAGCCCTGCCTCGATCATGTTGTTGACCGCATTCCCGCCGGCGCCACCAACGCCCACGACAGTGATCTTCGGTTTTAATTCCGGGGTTGCTCCCGGAATCGTCAGATTGATGCTCATGTCAGCCTCCGTGTAGCTTCAGCTTAGGCATAAACGCCCTTTCTGACGAGTACCCCCCTCGTCCTGGGTTGCGTCCTTTTTGCTCAAGGCGCGACGCAAACGCCGTTCGTAGAACCTCAGAAATTCTCACGCAGCCACGATCCAATCCGGCCCATCGGACCCATCGGCTCCCTCTTGCGGAGGTCATCCAGCGGCGCCAGATGTTCCCCGCCCTTGCTCATGGCGTATCGCAAAAGCCCTGCGCAGGCCGAAAAGGCCGGCCCGTCCGTCGCCTCCGCCAGTCCGGTCATACCCGTCGGGCGACCAATGCGAACCTGCTTGTCCAGCATCCGTGACGCCATCTCCGGCACGCCCGTCAACTGGCTCGCCCCGCCGGTCAGAACCAGATGGCGGCCTGTCAGCCTGTCGAAACCGCTTGCCTCCAGACGCGAGCGAACCAGTTCAAACGTCTCTTCGACGCGCGGCTGGATAATCCCGACCAGCATCGAACGCGGCACCTGCACCGCCTCGTGCTCGGAATCCTCACCTACAAGGTGAACCTTGATTACCTCGCGATCGTCGGAGGGCGATGCCAGGGTATTCCCGTAAAGGGTCTTGATCCGCTCGGCGTCGCTCAGCGTGGTGGAAAGGCCGCGGGCGATGTCGCTGGTCACATGGACGCCACCAACCGGCACCGTATCCACGTGCACGACCTCGCCTTCGTAGAAAACCGCCAGCGTCGTCGTGCCGCCGCCCAGATCGATAACCGTCACACCCAGATCGATCTCGTCCTGCACCAGACAGCCCAGTCCCGATGCGTAGGGCCCACTGACCACCGTTTCGACGCCGAGGTGACAGCGCGCGATGCATGTTTCGAGATTGCGAAGTGTGCTGTTGGAGATCGTCACCGAATGCAGGTTGACGCTCAGACGGTCGCCATACATGCCTCGCGGATCGCGAACGCCGCGATTGCCATCGATGGCGTAACTGACCGGAATGGAATGGATCAGCCGTCTGTCCTGCGGCTGCTGTTCATCGAGCCACGCCGGGTCGAGAAGTTTGCGAAGGTCGTTTTCGGTGATCTGGTGCCCGCCGATGGATACTTCGAAACTGACCAGCCGTGATTGCGG
>JAPHTL010000111.1 GCA_026193355.1 Rhodospirillales bacterium | reverse complement strand
TTGGCCATCATCAACGAGATTCTGCTCGAAGGCATGAAGGTGGTGGGCGAACTTTTCGGTTCGGGGCAGATGCAGCTTCCATTCGTCCTGCAATCCGCGGAAACCATGAAGGCCGCCGTCGCCTGGCTGGAACCCTTCATGGAGAAGATCGAGGGTCAGGAAAAGGGCACCATCGTGCTGGCGACGGTCAAGGGCGATGTCCATGATATCGGCAAGAACCTTGTCGACATCATCCTTACCAACAATGGCTACAAGGTTGTCAACCTGGGCATCAAGCAGCCGATCGCGACGATCATCGAAGCGGCGCGGGAACATCGCGCCGACGCCATCGGCATGTCTGGCCTGCTGGTCAAATCCACTGTGATCATGCGCGAAAACCTGGAGGAACTGACACGCGAAAAGATCGACACGCCGGTCTTCCTCGGCGGTGCGGCCCTGACACGAAAGTATGTCGAGGACGACTGCGTCAATGCCTATGGGGCGGGGCGGGTGGCCTATGCGCGCGATGCCTTCGACGGGTTGAACATGATGGATCAGGTGATGACTGGTGGCTTCGATGCCCATCTGGCCGAGGCGCAGGAAAAGCGGGCCGGGCGTCCATCATCGGCAAAACGCAAGCTGGGCGAATTGCCTGAAGTCACCGACCGTCCCGTGGACATGGCGGAGCTTCGCCTGCGCCGCGCCGAGCTGGCACAGGGCGTTACGGTCCCTGAACCGCCCTTCTGGGGTGCGCGCACTGTTGAGAAAACGCCGCTGAAGGCGCTGCTGCCATTCATCAACGAGACCATGCTTTATCAGTTCCACTGGGGCTTCAAGAAAGCGGGCAAGGGCCGGGACGAATGGCAGGAATGGGCAGCGCAGGAAGTTCGCCCCATCCTGCATGATCTGGTCGAACGCTGTGCGGCGGAAGACATCTTGCAGCCCAAGGCTGCCTATGGTTTCTGGAAGTGCGCGGCGGATGGCGATTCTCTCGTCCTGTTCGGCGAAGACGGCCAGAGCGAGGTAACGCGTTTCGCCTTTCCCCGTCAGAAAAAGGCCGATGGCCTATGCATCGCGGATTTCTTCCGCACCGTTGAAAGCGGCGAACGCGACGTCGTCGCCCTTCAGGTGGTGACGGTGGGCCAACGGGCATCGGATGTCGCGCGGGAATGGTTCGAGGCCGATCGATACAAGGATTACCTTTACCTGCATGGCCTGTCGGTGGAAATGGCCGAGGCAATGGCTGAATTCATCCACAAACGGGTGCGCGCCGAACTGGGGTTCGGCCATGAGGATTCCCGCGATATGGAGCGGTTGATCAAACAGGGGTATCGCGGCGCGCGCTATTCATTTGGTTATCCGGCCTGCCCCAACATGGCCGACCAAAGAGACCTTCTGAAGCTACTGGGCGCTGAGCGTATCGGCATAGAGATGGCGGAACACGACCAGTTGCACCCCGAACAATCGACGGCCGCCCTCGTCGTCCATCATCCCCAGGCGAAGTACTTCACGGTCTGAGATCGCGAAAGATCCTGCTTGTCGGATGTCGCTTCAAGCCGCGCGGGCCTGACGCAAAAATTCCCGGATAACGTTTTCCGTTTCCTTGATGTCCAGCGGCTTCGTCAGATGGCCCTGGAACCCTGCCTGTGTAATCGCGGTGATGCTTTTCGGCAGGACGCCCGCCGTCACGGCAATGACCGGGGTGTCGCATGTGGCCTCGCCCTTGCGAAGTTCGTTGAGCGCCGCAATTCCATCCATGCCGGGCAGGTTTATATCCATGAGGATAAGGTCCGGATGTTGTGTACGCGCCAGTTCAATCCCGCTCTCTGCGTTCACGGCGGTCAGAAGGGAAACATTCGGAATCTGCGTGATCAACGCTTCCATCAACTGCATGTTGGCCGGGTTGTCCTCGACATAAAGGATGGTGCGCATTGTCGCGGAATTCACGGGCATGCGGGTTACGTTCGCGGCCAGGGGGGGATGCGCCTGGTTTCCGTCTGTTTCCCGTTTTCCTTCCCTGTCGCTGATGGGAAGGTCGATCCAGAAAATACTGCCCTCGCCTTGCTTGCTTTCGAAGCCGATCGACCCGCCGAGTAGTTCGACGATCTGCTTGGTGATGGTCAGGCCGATGCCCGTTCCCTCGATGCTGCTGTTTTCCTTTCCAAGGCGCTCGAAAGGTTTAAACAGCTTGCTGCACTTGTCCGCGGGTATCCCCTGTCCGGTATCGGCCACGGCAATTCTGAGCATGTTATCCGGCACCATCCTGCTGTTCAGTTTCACGGTTCCGCCATCACGGTTGTATTTGATGGCATTGGACAGGAGGTTCAGCAGAACCTGCTTGAGGCGCGTGTAATCCGCATGAAGAATGGGCAGCGTATCGTCTGCGGTCCCGTCTAGGATTCTTATTCCCCGTTCGCCTGCGCGGCCTTCGATCAGGCTCAGGCATTCGTCGATCACCTGTCTCGGTGGAATCGGCTCAATGGAAAGGGTCAGTTTCCCCGCTTCGATCTTGCTCAACTCCAGGACCTGGTCGATCAATTCAAGAAGGTGCTTTCCGCCCTTGAGTATGTTGGACACTGAATCTACCTGGCTGCCGTTCAGGGGTGTTTTTTGGTCGTACTGCATCAACTGCGCAAAACCGAGGATGGCGTTCATCGGTGTGCGCAATTCGTGGCTCATGGAAGACAGAAACTCGGATTTCGCCTGATTCGCATGTTCTGCAATCGACCGTGCATCGTCTGCGTCGTCTTTCGCCAGCCGAAGGGCTTTTTCCTCCTCTTTTATCCGCAGTTCGTTTCTATGGGCGTAGAGGGCAAGAAGGATGACCAGCAAGCTGGCCACGGCAGACATGACGAGCAGAGCGGCTTGCGATTGGCGAAGCAAGGCGTAGGCTTCGTCGCGATCGACTTCGGTGGCGACGCCGAATGCACCATCGTCGTGCCAATGCCATGCGCCAATGACCGGCACGCCCCGATAGTCGTTGTAGCCATCGAGGTTGTGGCCGTTTGCACCGGAAAGCGCATTAGCGGCCATGAGCGTGAGGGGTCTCCCGGTCCAGTCGATTGCCTGTTCTGGGTTCTTGACCAGATTGATCATGGGATCCCGCACCTGGACCTTCAGAACGCTTGTTTCCCCCTGTTTGATAACCCCCACTTTAACAAGATCGCTGAGAAAACGGCTTTCCGAAATCATTCGGCCCTCGATATCGAAGGCATATGTTTCACCGGAAATGCCCGTTCTGCCGCGCTTCATGATGTCGGAGAACGTGCCTAGAGGGTCCATACGGAAGGCGAGGGCTGCGATGATGCCACCCTGTTTGTTGCGAATTGGCGCCGCGACAAACATCGTCGGATACCCCTCAACCAGGTTTCCTCTCGGGGCTGGCAGCGGAACGTCCGAGATCTGAGGGGGGATGAAGATGGTTTTTCCCTGAAGAACTTCTTCCAGAAACCCCTGTCGCTGGGCAATCAGACTCCGCGTTTCCATGTTGGCGTCCCGACTTGATGCGACATTTATCCCGTCCGGCGCGATAATAAAGAAACCCCGATTGTCTTCTCGTGAAAGCTGACTTTTCAGAAGGCTTCGAGTTTGCGCCTCGGCTGGATGGCCGATCAGGTCGATACCTTCCCTGTGAGCGTTCAGCAATGTTTGGGCAAGCTCGACTAGATCCCCGTTTTTGCTCCAGTCGCTGACTTCCCACTTCTGATGCTCTATCCATTCTTGAAGGGAATCGTGGACACCTTCCATTACCGCATTCAACGAGAGCCTAAGGTTTTCTCGTGCCCGATTTTCCATAATTGAGGCGGTCAGTATCGCCGCTGCCGCAATTGTTATGACGAGGAAGGCCGCAGCCATCGCGTACCGGGTTTTAAGAAATGACAACATGGCAGGTCGTGTCCAACAATTACTGAAAATGCCAAAAGTAAACCCCACTAATTTAGTTGGGTATAAGGGCGCAGCATTTCAAAGCAAAAAACCCGCATTGGCCGCTTTTTGTGCAATCAGGCTTTCAGATTGGTCCGTAGCGCAATGGACTGGATAAAAGGACGCCTACTTCCCGCAATCGATTTCGGATAAAACTCTGCCCCCCTTGATTGACGGGCTTTCCATTACGAGGCGCAGGGGGCCATCATCGCTTTTCCAGGAGGGAACGAAGGATGCGGTCTGGTTCCCCTTCATTACCAGCTTTCGTCCGGTGACCACTTCGCCTGATCGCACCTTCTCGATACGGAATATGGCTGGGTCCGCCATGCGGGCGCCGGTATTCGTTATCCGGAAATTGGCCTTGTCCCCTTCACAGGTTGAAGCGACCTTGACGCT
>JAPHTL010000333.1 GCA_026193355.1 Rhodospirillales bacterium | reverse complement strand
TGTTCCGGTTGCCGTGTGCATGAGGAGCAATCGACGGTCAACTGGGACCGCCGTGAGCAGATGTTCCGCGAACTGTGCGACGATTACCGTTCGCGCGACGGCAAGCGCTACGACTGCCTGATACCCGTTTCTGGTGGCAAGGACAGCTTCTATCAGATTCACCTGTTGACCAGGGTTTACGGCATGAATCCGCTGCTGGTGACCTATAACGAGAACAACGAGACCGATGTTGGAAAACGCAACATCCAGCGCATGAAGGATTCTTTTGGCTGCGACTATTATAACGCCACGCCGTCGATCGATGTCCTGAAAAAAATGAACCGGGTCGGGCTTTACAAGATGGGCGACCCCGACATGCACTGTCACATGGGCATCAACTCTGTGCCCATCCAGATGGCGGTTAACCTCGGCATTCCCCTGATCATCTGGGGTGAGCACGGGTTCATGAACCTGGGCGGCATGCATTCCTACAAGGACATGGTCGAGTACACGGCGCGCTACCGCAAGGAGCACCTGCTGCGCGGCTACGACTGGGAGGACTTCGTCGGCGAAGAGGGGCTGGAGGAAAAACATCTCCTGTGGGCCAAGTACCCGGACGATGAGGACATTGAACGCGTCGGCGTACGCGGCGTGTTCATCTCCAACTTCTTCGGCTGGAATCAGCACATCCACACGAAGAAGATGGTCGACATGTACGGCTTCGAATTCAACCCGACGACATTTGACCGGACCTATGCGCGGGATTCGAACCTCAACAATTTCCACGACAACGGCATCCACGACTATATGAAGTACGTGAAGTTCGGCTATGGCCGGGTCACCGATCATGTCAGCCGCGACATCCGCAACAATCTGATGACGCGGGACGAGGGGATCCAGCTGATCAGGCAGTACGAGCATGTGGTGCCCGGCGACATCGTGCGCTGGCTCGATTATGTGGGCATGACGCGAACCGAGTTCGAAACCATCGCCGATACATGGCGTGATCCCAGGGCCTGGGTGAAGAATGAATACGGCCAGTGGATCAAGGACAATATCTGGGATCACAACTGATCGGGCGGAGGGCGCGGCGATGAAGACGGCCCTGCTTTTTCAGGATGGAAACTTCGTTGGCCGCGAATACTATCACGCGCTGCGCAAGGCGGGCCGCCGCCCTGATCTGGTAATTGCGGCGGGCCGAATGAAGGAAGAGAGTATCGCGCGGGAGGTTGCGCGCACCGGCGGTCAGTGGAATCCGCCGCCGATACCCGAAGATGAAACCGTTCACCGCTTCGAGAAACTTTCCGATCCAGCCCTTTGGGATTTGCTGCGCACGGAAGGCGTCGATGTCGCCATACAGGGGGGCATTGGCATCCTCAAGCCCGACATGATTGAAGTGCCGCGCCTCTGTTTTCTCAATGTGCATCCGGGAAAACTGCCCGAGTACCGCGGCAACAGTTGTCCCGAATGGTCACTCTACAACGGTGATGGCGTTTGGGCGACGGCGCATGTCATTGATGCGGGAATTGATACTGGTCCGGTAATCACCATGCGCAAATTTGATTTCCCGGATGGATGGGATTATCGGACGCTGCGCGCCAATATCTACGGTCACTGCACGACGGTGCTTGTAGAGGCGCTTTCCCTTCTTGACGGGCTGGGGGATCGTCCGCTTGATACGGTCGCCAAGCCTCAGGACGAGGCGTTGGCCCATTACTGGGAGCCAATCCCTGATGACAAGATGGCGGAATTGAAACGGCGTCTGGTCACGAAGGGACAGGCAAGTTGATAGAACCCCATTTTCCCAGACGATCCAGATAGGTCCCCATAAGAACGGCGCTCCGCGACAATGCGTCTTCCGGGATTTCATTCAGGGATGATTTATCGTTCCTTTTTTCCTTGAAGGATTCCATCAAGTGTTCTTCGCTGGAAGCGTTCTGCGGCAGGAAATCGAGAAGTCGTGCGATTTCCTTTCCCTCCCGGCAAAAGAGTTTCTCCGCCTTGATGGCTGCGAATCGTTGTTTATGAATGGTTCTGGAAAAGGCGTTGGCGAATGTCTTCGTCACATGAAGGTACCAGGCGATGTTGGCCTCCAACGGGATGCCGGGCGCTTCGTCGAACACGAACCGTCCTTCGGGAAATGCCGAATCGAAACGCCAGTATTGAAGCTGTCTATTGCGCCATTGGCTTTTCCCAAGAATCGATTTCATGACCGGCGTCTCGTCGCGGTGCAGGTAAATGAAACGGCTTTCGGGAAAGACTGTGGCCAGTAATGGGGCGAATATCGTGTCCCAGTGATTGATGAAGGCAGGCGTTTTGTCCTGGCTGTAGGCGTGCATCATCTCCGCCGTTCGGCATTCAAGGTATGTGGTGAAAATTCCTTCAAGAGGTTCGGCGGCAAGTTTCCCGGTCAGAAGTCTGTAAAGGATGTGGTTGCGATCGCCTGGCATCATCCGCCAGGGCATTGTGTGATGGGGAACAATCTTTCCCGAGGTTTCAAGGGCATGGTCCATGCCTTCAGTGCCGCATCGCCCGGTTGACAGCACCAGAACGGGATCGCTTGCTGTCGGGGCGCAGGCTTTCCTGATTCTTGCTATGTTGTCCAGTGGAACGGAAAACGCCTTCCGTTCCAGCATCGTGGAAATGATTCCATGAAGGTTGTTTATGTTATTGGTCATTGATGTTTCATCAATAACCGGGGGGGTGCCCCATTGCCCGGAAGGTGGTTGCATTGTCTTCCATATCCGGGTGCTGAAATCTGTATGGGCTATTGAATCATAAATTGCTGAACGACCGGAAAACACCTCCTGAAATCGGCCGGTAGACTGTTCATTGGTGGGCACATACTGCGCAAGTTCCAGGAAAAGGGTCGATTCATCCGGCGTGGTTCTTACAAGATCCGAGAAGTAGGCGCTGATCTCCCGCCCGGTGGATGCCGTCCCGGATTTCGCAAGAATGCGTATCGCTTCCCGGAAAAACATCTCATCAACCATGAAATCATCTGATGTCGCCGATTTTCGCAAATACTGCTCGGCTTCATGCCATTGGCGAATGGCGGCCGCCGATTGAGCCATAAAAAAATACGTCGATGCCGTCGGGGCTGCTGCCGCGATCATTTCATCCCTATTGTCCCAGACGTACGTGGGGTTGCCTGCTCTGAGAAGTATTTCGAGGTAGGTATCCCTTAGCATCGGTTCCCCCTCCATCCCCCTGCCTTCAAGGAATTCCAGGGCCTCCTTCTCTCTGGCTTGCGACTCCAATATCACGGCAAGGCCCCTTGCCGCTTCTACATGGGAAGGATCAAGGCGCAAAGTCGTCAGGAATGCCTTTTCAGCGGCCTTGACGCGCGGCACCAGAACGAGCGCGGCGCCCAGAAGAAAAACAGAATCGACATCTCTCCCGCCTGAAAGCGTGAAGGCTTCGGAAAATTTCTCGATAGCGGATGCAAGGTCGTTCTTTTCCAGGAAGGCTCGCCCCTCCTGGGTGAGTAATTTTGTTGGCGTCGCCTCTTCGCGGCCATCCCCGTTCGAAATCTTGTTTACAGGCACCAGTCAAATTCCCCTGTTTTATCCTGTTCTCCCGAGAGCCATTCGTTCCAGAAGGACGGAAAAATCTTCATTGAATTTTTTTCCGTCGGTGACGGGTGCAGCGGCCAGCGAATCACGGACCGACCCGCGCAATCTTTTCATTTCCGATGTATCCGCGGCTAGGGATTGGACACGGGCGATATAGCTTTTCCTGTCATCGGCAATCAGGGAATCAAGGCCACAGTTACGAAGGTGACTTGTCGCGTGCCGTCCCGCCACACGATCGCCAGGAAAGGTGATGACGGGCACACCCATCCAAAGGGATTCCAGCGTGGTCAGCCCCCCTGAATAAGGAAAGGAATCGAGCGCAATGTCAATCAGAGCATAGCGTTCCAGCATTTCCTCCGGAGTCGCCGGACCCAGCAGGTCGATCCTTTCGGCGGGGATCCCGTGAGCCGCGAAAAGTGAAAGGAAGCGTTCACGCGTATCGTCGTATCGGAATGCCTGCGATGAGAGAACCAGCCGCGATCCTTCAACGCCCCTCATGATGCTGGACCACGCTTCAATGGATTGCGGGCCGATTTTGAAGGCGGCGTTGAAACAACCAAATGTCACGAATCCGTTTTGCAAAAAGGGAGCTGGCGCAACTTCGGGCGCTTGTTTCGGCGGCTCGTAACAGTAGCAGTCGTTGGGCAGGCGGATGACGGTTTCCGCCATCAACCGTTCCATCTGTTTGGTGATGTGATGGGGGTCGCTGATCAGGAAGTCGATTTGCTCCAGACCGGTCGTTCCGACGTAATCCAGCCACGATGCCTGAATGGGGGCCGGTCGTCGGGCGAGAACGCCGAGTCTGTTTCCTCGGGTGTGGCCGTTGAGATCGATCAGGATGTCCATGCCGTCAGAGCGTATATTTTCGGCGGCCTCGCTGTCCTTCATGGGGCGAATATCGGTGAAGCTGTCCGCCAGCTTCCTGAACCGGGCCGTTGTTCCGTCCTCAACCGTCGCGTTTGAATAAAGGTGTGCTTCCCACTGTCTTCCATCACGGTTTTCGAGAAGCGGCATGAGGAAAAACGCCGTCGCGTGATGGTAAAAATCCCCGGAAAGCAGGCCGACGCGGAGCGGTTCCTTGCTGCCTCGTTCGCGTGTCGGTGGCGCATCGGGCGCGGGCAAGGCGCGGCCAAACCGGGCATGCTCTTCTGCGATGTCTTTTGCGGTGACGTTTTCCGCATAGTGCATCGCCATCAGATAGGCGGACTGTTGCGTCGTACCGTCGCCTGCAAGACGGGCTGCTTTTTCGAAGTGGGGAATGGCGGCATTCGCATCGCACAGTCGCATCAACAAAAGCCGCCCCACACCCTGATGGGCTTCCAGAAAGTCGGGGTTGGCGCCTATGGCTTTCTGGTACAGGTCCGATGCCTCGCGCAGGTCTCCGGCTTGTCCCCTTTCCGCAAGGGCATTGGCGAGATTGTAGAGAAGGTTCGGATCGCCAGGACGGCTCTTGATCGCTTCGCGATAGCACCCCACCGCTTCTTCCGCCTCATTTTTCTCCAGGTAGGCATTCCCCATGTTGACGAGGCAATCCACATTTCCGGACTCCCTGATGAGCGCTTCGCGATAGCACTCCATCGCCTCGTCGGTGCGCTTAAGGGCGCGCAGCGCATTGCCCCTGTTGATGATTGCCGCCACGTAATCGGCGCGGCATTCAATGGCGGATTCGAAACACGTCAGCGCAGTTGTTGCGTCGCCCCGGCCAAGCAGGCAATTGCCGAGATTGTTATTCGCTTCGGCGTAAGAGGGGTTGGCGTTCAGCGCGGACCTGTAACTGTCGATAGCGGCATCAAAATTGCCGCTTCGTTCTTCAACGATGCCAAGATTGTAATGGGATTCCGAATGATCCGGCTGGAGGGCCAATGCCTTGGTGTAACAGTCCCTGGCGTCATCCATTCGTCCGGCATCTTGCAGGGCCGTTCCCATATTGTGGTGAATGGCGACAGCGCCCGGCATGAGGGCCAAGGCTTCGCGATAGACCTCAATTGCCTCATCCAGTCGATGCAACTCCTGAAGCGCCTTGGCGAGATTGTTCAGCGCCTCCGCGTAGTCGGGCTTGATGGAAAGTGCCGTGCGATAAGACTTGATTGCCTGTTCAGGTGAAGTTTCCCCCAACAGGTTCCCAAGATTGTTGTGCGCCTCGGCGAAGTCGGGTCGAAGTTCGACCGCCCGGCGGAAGGATTCCTCGGCCTCGTCTTTTCTTCCGACGGCGGCAAGGGCGTTCCCTCGGTTGTTCTGGCATTCCGGCCAGTCAGGGTTGACCTCGACCGCGCGGTCGTAAAACGAAAGGGCTTCTTCATGACGGCCGATACCCTGAAGCAGGTTGCCCAGATTGACCATTGCGCCGATGTGCTCCGGCGCTACCGTTACGGCCTTGTGCATCAGGGTCAGCGCCGCCTCGACCTGTCCGAGTTGTCCGGCTAGAACACCAAGAAGGTTAAGGGCATCTGGATTGTTCGGAGAGGCGTCGAGGACGGCGCGGTAACAGTCCCTTGCCTGTTCAATCCGCCCGGCCCTGTGGTGTTCCAGGCCCAGATGCAGTTCTTTCTCGATATCGATCATGCGGCTGTTGATTTTCGTTGTCTGTTTGTATTGCCCCTGTCGGGCGTTTCACCTTACCTTCACTACCATATTTGGTGGGCGGAAGATAAATCATCTCGCAGGTTTATGACGTGCCCTTCATGTTTTCGCGGCGCGCGCCTGAATGGCGAAGAGGAAAAAGGGAATGGATGGGATAATCGACGATCTGCTTGCGGCGAAGGACCTGAAAGTCATCCTTTATCCCGATACACGCCGCGAAAATCAGCCCGATGTCGAATATTACGACCTGTCCCATGTGGTGATTGATGGCGACCGCTTCTGGGGGGCGTTTCGTTCGGTCCACAGCTCACGGGGGCTTGCAATGGGCGCCGAGGCCCAGTCGGAAGAAATTCCACAAGTGCATGAAGGGGTTCCTTCGGGCTATGCCTATTCGAACTATTATCGTTTCTGTATCAACTACAGTTATTTGCAAAACGTTTCGCGGGTCTATGAGGACGTCGCCTATTCGAAGCTCAGGTTCATCGCGGCGGGCCTGTTCGAGGAAGTATGGCGGAGGGGGGACGCGCTGGATATGTCGCGCCTGTACGACAAAGTAGAGCAGGGAAAGCGATTCAAAGTGATTATGCGCGATGAAAACGGGTTCACAAGCATCCACCCGGTCCACACGCCGGAAGTTTATGTCGAGAAGAACATGTTTATTTTCGATACCGAGGCGGATGCGCTTCCAAATGCTATCTTTTCGCGGCAGGCGATGGATTCATCACAGGAATTCACCATGCAATCCCTGCAAAGGGAGGACCGTCTTGATGCAGAGGGGAATCTCAAGGAAGGATATTTTTCCACTCCCCTCAGAACCGGCCCCCACTTCGTTTCGACAATGTACCTCGTTACAAGCGTTGGCGAGGTGAATCAGTGGAATCTCATGCAAGGGGGGTTCGTCGATAAGGTCGTGGAAAGTGTTTCCATATGGGCGGAAGCCTGAGCCAACGAGTTGTCGGGCCTCAGGTCAGGATGTCGAGAATGGTGCCGCTGCCACCGGACAGGTCCTTTGCGCTGGCCGCCGTTGCGAGGGTGACCATTCGCAGGGTTTCCGCGTTCATCATCATGGCCGATTGCATGACCAGAGATGCGTTGGATGCGCGACGCTGGGCGTCTTCCTGAATTTTTGCCGATTCGCTCTGGCTTTCTTCCATGTAGCCGGCGATATCGGTGCGAAGATCCGCCATGTAGGCTTTTGCTCTGTCCCGGTAGAATTGCGCGACTTCAACCGCCGTCTGGTAGCGGGACATTTCACTTTCGAGGAATGTCGTCGCGGTTTCCAGCGCGCTTTTGGCGTTATCCCGGCCGGTTGTTGTTGTCAGCCCTTCGTATAGCCACGCCTCGGTGATGCCGATCCCGTTCGACGTCAGCGTGCCGGTGTATTGCGTCGGCGAGGCGGTGTTTGACCCATAGGTGAAGGTGATGTCCGAGCCAACGAGGCTGTCAAGAACAAGCCCATCGTTGATATTCGCCGACTGCCCGGCCCGCGTTTCGGGGTAATCCGTGTAACGGACGATGCTTTTGGCTTTTCTGTCAGGGATCCAGACCTCTCCCCCCGCTTCCTGGATGGTCCAGTCGCTTCCCAGATAGGAGCCTGTGACCGAGAAGGTTGCGCTTGAGCGGCTGCTCATCGGGAAGGAGAGGGACACACCCTCTGTTTTACCGATGAGATCCGTATCCAGATTGTTGTCTGTCGCAGAGTTGACAAGGCCGCGGAGAAGGGAGTTGAAGGTGGTCGCATACGCCGAGGGGTCGGTGTCGCTTTCCGCCTGGTTGACAATGCGTGCAAGGGAGTCGACACGGCTTATCATGCTTTTGATCCGCGAAACGACGGATTTCAGCGTATCTTCAGCACCCTCGATGTCACTGTCCAGATTGCTCCATTTGCCGATTTGCTGATAGGCGGCGTTCACCCGCGCCTGATAGTGATCCGCGGATTTTTTCTGGGCTTTGGTCGCCTGGGACTCAAGGTGCTGCGTCATCTGACCGAAATAGTTGGCCGATGATCCCGCCGATATGGTCGATGACAGAATGCCAAATACGCTTGCCATGTATCAGCCTCCAACCGCCCCGCCTGTCTCCATCCCGTTCATTCTGGACGGGAAAAATCAGGATGAATCACGATGAATACTGACCAGAATATAATGCCGGGCAGTGGTTAAAACAATGACAATGGAGAAATGCTGATCGGGGCGATGATTTAATTGGCGAATTTTAGTAAATTTTAAGCAATCGGAAATTACAGTCTTCATGTATTTGGTTGATTTCTTGTGATGAATCACGTCACCTGGTTCGTGGCGCTTCGGATGCGAAAATCCACTTGAATATGCCGCCGTGAGGTGTTAGTTTCCCCTTCATGTGCAAGAAGCACTTGATTTAATCCTAGAAAAGGATCTTTGAAATGGCTGATATCTTTCTGACAGCATCGGTTCGCTCGAACCTCCTCGCACTCCAGAACACCTCCAGTCTTGTTGGCCGTACGCAGGGCCGTCTTTCCACGGGCCTCGCCGTTTCCTCGCCGATCGACAACGCCGTCAAATATTTCCAGAGCAAGGCTCTTGGCGATCGCGCCACCGATCTCGCCGGTCGCAAGGACGGTATTGATCAGGGCGTGAACTCTCTTGGCGTCGCGTCTCAGGCGATCACGACAATGGAAGATCTGGTCACCCAGATGAAAGGTATTCTCGACAACGCGCGTAGTGGTACCCAGGCGCAGCGTAAGGAATACAACAAGCAGTTCGGCGAAATCGCCAGCCAGATCCAGAAACTGGTGGACGACGCTTCCTATCAGGGCTTGAACCTGCTGAACTCGACATCTTCGACCCTGTCGGTTCGTTTCAGCGACAAGTCGACATCGAAACTCGAGGTTTCCGGCTACAACCTGAATTCGAGCGCCCTGTTCCTTAACAGTCAGGGCACGGGTGCTCTTGGTGTCGCTAACGCCTCGACCGTCAGCGTGGTTGCCAGCTACTTCGGTTTCACCACCGCGGGTCTCAGCGTCTACACGCTGACACAGGCGACGGTTCTGGCTTGCTTCAACGAGCGTGTTGATACGGCGCTTGAGCAGCTTGACCAGACTGTCTCTGACATTCGCGCGAAATCTGCGACGCTGGGCAACAACGTTGCCATCCTGCAGGTCCGTCTGGACTTCACGTCCAACTACGTGAACACGTTGCAGGAAGGTGGCGACAAGCTCCGCCTCGCCGACCTCAACGAAGAAGGCGCCAATCTTCTGGCCCTGCAGACCAGGCAGCAGCTTGGTATTCAGGCTCTGGCCTTCGCCGGTCAGGCAGAACAGGCGATCCTGGGTCTCTTCCGTTAATAAGAACCCAACGTGGATTGATTTTTGGGGGGGCTTTTGGCCCCCCCAATTTTTTGTTAACCTTGTTGGACTACTTTTGTCAGTTCCAGTAACAATCCGGCAACGTGAAAGCGAAGGCTGATGGCGCTCAAACTGCAACTGAAAAAAGGGCAGAAGGTCATCATCAATGGCGCCGTGCTTGAAAATCTGGGCTCGCATACGATCTCGTTGGGGGTGATGAACAGGGCATCAATCCTGCGCGAGAACGATATTCTCACTCCGGAAGACGCGACCACCCCTGCAAGTCGCGTCTATTACGCAGTCCAGTGCATATACTTGTTTCCCGATGAGCACGGGAAGTATCATGCCCTGTTCGAGGAACTTGCTGCGGCCTATGCGGCGGCTGCGCCCAGTTCAGGTGAGTTGGTAAATGAACTCCGTCAATTCGTCGAAGACGGAAATTTGTACGAAGCCTTGAAAAAGGCCAAAGATTTGATCGGCCATGAAGGAAGGGTGCTTTCCCATGCAGAGAAAAGACTTGGTGAAGAACTATCAGAAGGTTCCGGAGAAGCACGACCCGAGGATGGTTGAGGCGTGGGGCCTGACGCAGGCCGCCATGCATCTCAAGAACGGCCTTGAAAGCAATGACGTTGATCAGATGAGGGCCGCCGCGCGGCTTAACTGGCGGCTCTGGACGATTTTTCAGGCCGATCTGTTGAGTCATGAATGCACGGTGCCGACGGAGATCCGCGGGAACGTTCTGTCGCTGGCTGATTTTGTCGATAAAAGAACCGTTGAGTTCCTTGCGAACCCGCAGGCGGAAAAGCTTCAGGTTCTGATCAACATCAACCGCGAACTCGCGATGGGCATGTACGACTCGGTCGATAACGAATCCAAAAAAACGCCTGCTGATGAAAAGGAAGGAAAGGCGGTGGATGAAGGCGACGACAAGTCGATGAAGCTGTCGATCTGATTTGAAGCAAGATCACTACCACCTCATGTCTCATTGATGTTTTTTGTAGGGTTTTCGAATGACGGGGAATGCAGGCGCCGGCAGTCTTGAGGATTTTATCGGAGAGGCGATTGCCTGCCTGTCCGGGGAGCGTTGGGACGATCTTGAAGAAAGTACCGACGTTTTCTTCAAGCAGGACAAGGGTAGCGCAATCGAGGCGTTCATTCGTTCGCTGATTGCTTTCAACAGGAATGATCTGGCTAAGGCGGCGGAGCTTGCGATGGATGGCTTCGAGGCGGAAGGCGAGACATTGGAATTCGCGCAGGCGCTTTCCGTTTACTTTGCCCTTGCGGGCGATCTCAACAACAGCACCTTTCATCGAAAGCTGGAAACCACGCTGACGTCCGACCCTGTCCTCGCAAGGCTGTTGAAGGCAGGTCTTCCTGATTTTTCAGATGTTTATCTGAAGATCGAAGAGGCGCCGTTGCTTAAAAAGGGGCGCAAGGCTTTTTTCGCCGGACAATGGGAGGATGCCGAGTTCTGGTTCGGCCAGCATCTGGCGTTTTTTCCCGAAAATGGAGACGCCTATGTCGGAAGTGCGCAAAGCCTTATCGTTCGTAATCAGTACCGCGCAGCAATTGATTTGCTCCGTGCTGCCAGGCACGTGCTCCCGAACAATGAACAAATCGCGAGCGTGCTGGCGCTGACGCTGACCGATGTAGGGGAGTTTCCGGAAAGCCGGGCCTGCCACAGATGGGCCGTCAGTCAGGCGCCGGACAACCTCCATATTGCTGCGATGGCGATGAACGATATGCTTGCAGATCCTGAACAGGATGGCCGGGAAGTCGCCAGGCGCGTTCTGCAATGGGGGAAGCAATTTGGGTTGAGGGGCCTTGATGCGTCGGGGAATGCCGCCGATGCGGACAAGAAGACCCTGACCGTAGCCTATCTTCTCGGTTCGCGCGGACTGTCTTCATCCGGTACGGCCCTTTCAGACATTATTGCCCGTCACGACCCCCGTCGCTTCAAGGCCATAGGGATTGGTCTTGGGAGCTTCGGCAATTCCTATAATGCGACATTCCAGAAGTGTTTTGAGCGTTGGCACGATATTGCCGGTATGGACCCCTATACCTTGCGATCAATGGTGGCGGCCGAGGGAGTCGACATTGTTATCAATGCATCAGGCTTTGAGGCGCCAGAGCTTCTAACGGCATTCGGGTCGAGAATGGCGCCCTGTCAGGTTTCCTGGATGGGAACGCCGTACGGAACAGGGCTCGAATGTATGGATGCCCTGCTTTCCGATGCTTACGTCGATGGAAGCCAGGAAGGAAAGTCCGATATCACGGAGTCTTTGGCCCAGTTATCCCTGGGCAGTTTCCTTGCAGATCTGCCGGAAGGATTGGACAGACCAGAGAGGACCAGCAGCAGCGACGGAGGCGTCGTTTTTGCGACGGACACGCCGCTTTCCGGCGTCAATTCCATAACGGTTGAATGCTGGTCGCGAATTTTGCACGAAGTGCCTGACTCGGTCCTCATTTTACGGGACCACGGTTTCAAGACAGATGTGACCATTAACCGGCTGCTGGCATTGTTCGGCAATTTTGGCGTTTCACACCGGATTGATATCGTTTCCGATGTCGACCGGTTTACATTCCTTGCCGATGCTGACGTCGTTCTGTTGCCCTATCCAGAGGCAGATGCCCAGTTGACCCTTGACGCCTTGTGGATGGGCGCGCCCGCAATCTGCCTTGTCAGTGATGACCGCCATACGCGACTTGCGGGAAGTTTGCTTTCCCAACTGGGGTTGGCCGAAAGGATGGTCGGTGAAACGTTGGGAAGCTACGTGAACCTCGCGGTGGAATGGGCCAATGATAAAGACAGGAGGGCGGCATTCAGGACAGAAGCCGGCAATCTGCTCGATACGGCGGATTGCCTAGATCATCATGCGCGTGCCCGCGATCTTGAAGCGGCTCTGGAATCGATGTGGCGGAAAGCTTGTGGTGGTTGATGGATGGAAAAGTCCGAAGCAACGGCCCTCAGAGAACGTAGCCGCAATACGCTGAAGGAGCGGTTCCCGAAGGAATGGGCGCTCTGCGAGAAGTCATCCGAGGAAAACCTGGTTTTTGTTGATGGCGCCGCCGTCAACATCAACCTGGGAACGATGAACCTGTATCCCTACGGTGCGCCGGAGTGGAGCAGCAAGCAGGTCGATCATTTCCATCAGGCGCAAGACCGGCTGGTGTTTTCCAACCTGTACCATTGCAATCTCTCAAAAGTTTCGATCGAGCTTCTCGATGAGATGGTGAAGCAGGTGAATGCCGGAAAGGATTCCCTGTCGCTCGCGCCTGTCGTTGATTATGGCTACACCTTCGTTTTCGGCGTTGGACTGGGCTATCACATTCCGCGTCTCGTCGATGAGCTGGAATGTCACAATCTGGTTCTTATCGAACCTGTCCCCGACTTTCTTGCCCTCTCGGCCTCGGCAATCGACTGGCAGGCCATTCTGGAGAAGGCTGACAGTAAAAAGATAAAAATCCATCTGGTTCTTGGGAAAGAACCACTGGAAATCGTCCGCCTTGTCGAAAACGTTCTGTACAGGGAAGGGTCAACGTTCCTCGACGGATCATACTTCTACCAGCACTATTATTCGTGGGCGCTGCACAATGCATTCGTCCTTTTCAAGGAACGGATAAAGCACCACTACATATCCACCGGCTTCTTCGAAGACGAGCTGGATATGATGAACAATGCGTTCGGGAATTTTAAGGAACATACGTTCCGCCTTCTCTCCAGCAAGAAGATGCTGGCGCAGAATAAAATGCCGGCATTCGTCGTGGCGTCCGGACCATCCATCGACAAGGATCTAGAATACATCAGGAAGTGGCAGGACAAGGCCGTCATCATTTCCGCCGGGACCGGGCTCCGCGTTTTGCTGGCAAACGGCATCAAGCCGGATATCCATGTCGAGATCGAAAATATTGTAGAGCTTTATCGTGTATTCGATGCCTACAAGGAGCAATTCGACCTGTCTGGGATCGTGCTGGCCGGGGCAATGACCCTGCGACCGAAGATCGGCTATTACTTTGACAAACGCTGGTTCTTCCATCGAATGTCGTTGAGTTCGTCGATCATTCTCGGCGAAGGGACGGAGCCGCTCGTCGGGTCAAGCCCAATGGTTTCCAATGCTGGTTGCGCGGTTGCCGTCGGTCTCGGGTTTCAGAATGTCTACCTTTTTGGCGTCGACTGTGGCCGGCGTGAAGACGGTACGCATCATTCGAAGGATTCACTCTATTTTCAGGAATCTTTCGAGGATATGGAAAAGGAAACGTCGGATAATTTCGACCAGGATCGCATTATTCCGGGGAACTTTGGCGGCAAGGTGATCAGCAACTGGGCGTTCGATCTGTCACGCAAGGTGATAGAGCAGCTTCAGTTGCGCACAAAGGTAGCTCTGTTCAACTGTAGCGACGGTGCACAGATCGAAGGGGCGAAGCCAAAGACCGCCGCATCCATAAACCTGTCGGACGTATCGACAAGCAAGGAAGCAATCCTTTCCATTCTTGAGCGGCAGCTTCCGGAATTCGACCGTTACGATTACATGGCGCGTACGGATTTCTCCCCTCATATAGAAGGGTGCAACTATTTCATCGACGGAATCCGCACGTTGATGGATGAACTGTCAAAAGAGAAAACCAGCTTCAGGGAAAAGGAAGATCGCCTTTCAGCATGGCTGAAGGAGAATGAGGATAAATTCGGCAAGGTCTATTCAATGACCCGTGGCTCCGTGCGTTCCATGCTTCGTGTTGGAGCCTTTCTGGGTACGCGTATCGTCAACGAGGATGAGCGACGAAAATTCCTTGAATACTTCGCTGTCGCCTACACGAAGAAGTGCATAGGAATAACGGAAGAAGCCAGGACCCTGCTGGAACGCTTTGATGCGGAGAGAAAGAAAATTGCAGAGGACGAAAAGCCTTGATGGTTTTAAGGGTTCTCATATGGAGGGGGTGCTGAGGTGACGTTGACGCTCAACTATGAAAATGGCCTCGACCTTGACGGCAAGACGGTTCTCGTTACCGGCGGCACCGGTTCGTTCGGGCAGAAATTCATCGCCACCGTGCTGGCGCGATACAACCTCAGACGCCTGATCGTCTTCTCGCGTGATGAGTTGAAGCAATATGAAATGGCGCAGGTTTTTGACCCTGCCGAGCATAAATCCCTGCGGTATTTCATCGGTGATGTAAGGGATCCCGACAGGCTGGATATGGCGATGCGCGGGGTGGACGTTGTGATCCATGCCGCTGCCCTCAAACATGTTCCGGCTGCCGAATACAATCCAACGGAGTGTATTCGCACCAACATTAGCGGTGCGGAAAACGTTGTCATGGCGGCGATCCGCAACAAGGTGGAAAAGGTTCTCGCTCTGTCCACCGACAAGGCGGTCAACCCGATCAACCTCTATGGCGCCAGCAAGCTGGCCTCGGATAAGATTTTTGTTGCCGCTAACAACCTCAGCGCCGGTCGGCCCATCTTTTCGGTCGTGCGTTACGGGAATGTCGTCGG
>JAPHTL010000164.1 GCA_026193355.1 Rhodospirillales bacterium | reverse complement strand
GTCGGCCGCATACTGGATGCGCGGCGCGACGTCGCCGATCGTGATGTGGTCGGTCATCGGTGTTCCTCCATCAGCGGATAAAAAAGGTCAGGGCGCGAGTAACGAGGCCATGCGCCCCGCCCGTTGCGTCAGGGACAAAATGTCGCGGGTCCGCGCATCGCGTTCGGCCAGCAGGTTGCGGCTCCGCGCGTCCGACAGCCGCAGGCCGAGCAAACCGCGTTCCTCGGCGATCTCTCCTTCCGTGCGGGTCGACAGACCGGCCAGCACCGCAGCCCCCGATCCCCCCGCCCCGGTTCCGGATGCGCCAAAGCGCGCGCGCTGTGCGGCGATCAGTTGCCGCGCCCGTTCGCGGCGGCGGCGGTCCTCGATGTCCTGGGCCATCAGCGCGCGTTGCCGTTCGGCATCGGCCTGACGGCGGGCATTGCGCGATGCGGCGGCGGATTGCTGCATGCCGCCGATGGCGCTGATCCCCGTGCCGATGAGCGAAATGATGGCGGCGGTTTCCAAACCAGCCATGGTCGGTTCCTCCAGATTGTGGTGATGCGGACAATAAAAAACCCCGCCGAAGCGGGGTCGTGAATGGATGCGACGGGCGATGCCGTCAGAAGTATCTGATGCTGTTCTTCACCGGGATGGTCGGCAGGGTTTCCCAGCTTTCCCCGGCGGAAAGGACGCAGGCCTCGCCATCAGGCTTGGTCAGCAGGATGGTCCAGCTTCCGGCCGGCGAGGCGAAAACCTCGATGACGCCGCCGTTGGTGGCGAGGCCCATGCCCACGGCATGTTCGGCGTAAAGCTTGCCCAGCGCGTCGGTGATTTCGCCCCGCGCGCCACACAGTGACGACAACCCTTTCGGGTGCGTCGCCGAAGCGGGTGCAGCGAAGCCAGCGGCCAGAACGCTAAAGGCCAAACTGGCGGCGATGATCAAGACGTGGCGCGTCACAGGCTCCCTCCCCTCTGCGGGCCTGACGACACGCTATCCAATAATCCTTAATGCTTTGTAAGCGTTAGGGTCAGGACCCATTAATTTCATTCGTTCTGCGGGAGCGACGGGATCGGTGAACAGGCGGAAGCGCGCTGGAAATACATTCTATTTTCAAGCGCTTCCAACGCATTCAACGGTTCCATGAGCCCCGCCCTTCGGGTTTTCCCGGAAAAGGCGCGCCTGCGGCGTCGAAAATGCTCGAACATGACCCGGCATGTCCTTGCGCTTTTCTCCTGGCACTCGCGGCATTCCAGGAAAACAGAACCGCATGACATTAATGGGTCCTGACCCTGGGGGTTTTTCTGGATGCTTTCTTAACCTGCCTTTATTTCGGCGGTCACCGAGAGCAGGGTGAAAGGCAACGGCGCGTCCTGTTCGATGCGCCACAGGGGTTGATGCGCATCGCGCCAGCCCAGCGCGCGCACGGTGCGATCCCCGGTAAAGGGCAGCGGCGGCGCGTCCAGCACGCCGTCGCCCATGCGTTTGAACGGCATCGCAACCGGCCCCCGTCCTGTATCGAGAACCAGCGCCGCCGTATCGCGCAGGCGGAAGGTCGCGGCGATCAGACGCACGCGCCGCGCCGTCGCCCCGTTTTCCGAGGCGGCTTGCAGCGGCTCCACCACATGGGAAAACGGCAGGCCGATGACGGCGGATGACGCGGGTCGGTCCAGCACCGCGGCACCCCCCGCAACCACCGCATCGGCCACCACCGCGCCGTCGGCCAGAACCGAAACCGTGCGCCCTTCCAGATGACCGAGGCCCGACCACGTATCGGTTGGCGGATCGGCCGCGCCGTCCAGCGCACCGTCCAGAGCAAGGGTTACGTCGAAAACTTCCAGACACAATGCGCCGCCCCGTTCGACAAGCACATGGGCCACGCCGTCGGCCACGGCGAGGGAGCGAAACGCGCCGTCGGTCGTCCACCGCGCCCAGGCGGTGACCTGTTCGGCCCGGTGCAGGGTGACCACGCCGAGCGTCCCGTCCCCCATGACCATCAGGAAGCGCCGCGCCGACGGATCGAAATCCTGATCGACGGGATCGTTGACCAGATGGCGCGAGAGCAACGCGAGGTCGGCTGACTGATAGGCCTGCTCCACATCGGCGAAGAGGAATTCGCGCAGATCGTTCCCGCCGCGCCCGGCGAACAGGGTCGCCCCGTCCACATCGCGCGGCGGCACGGTGCGATCCGGGGCCGAGCCGATGCGCGTTTGCCGCCTGATCTGCACGTTGCCGGGGGTCAGCGGATCGCCGGTCACCATCCATTCCGCGCCCGAGGTGAAGACCTGCAAATGGCGGCCGGAGAAAACCGCGCGCACCGCGTTGACCTGATCGGAC
>JAPHTL010000302.1 GCA_026193355.1 Rhodospirillales bacterium | reverse complement strand
GCCCCCTCCCTCGGGAGGAACGGTGGTGTTCTCTGACTCTTTTCTGCCTTCTGACAAGGGCGTCACACGATCCATTGGTTGTCTTCGTTTTCAGGTTATCAGAAACCCGACCGGCCCGCTTTACTCACGAATATGATCGTTGGTGCCATGGATTAAAGCCCATTGCGGTCTTCACCTTTTCGTTATCGACCTCTTTTTGGCCGAAAACGCTTGTGAGTCTGCCGCATTGACTTCCCTCGGCTGAAACCTTATACACCGGGCTTGTTTTAAAACGGCTGTAGTACTCCGGAGCTGACCAGTGAAACGCACCTATCAACCAAGCAAACTCGTTCGCAAGCGGCGGCATGGATTTCGTTCGCGCATGGCAACCGTCGGCGGTCGCCGCGTGATCGCCGCCCGTCGCGCCAAGGGCCGCAAGCGCCTTTCCGCCTGACCCTCTTTCCGAGAACCACGGTCATGGGAGCGGCATTGCCCCGACTGAAAAAAAGGTCGGAGTTCTTGCGGGTCGCCGCGACTGGGCGAAAGTCGGTAACACGCGGCCTTATCTTGCAAGAACGCGTGCGCCTTCTTCATTCCGAACCGGCGGGCGATTATTCGCCCATTCGAATCGGATTTACCGTCAGTCGGAAGGTCGGCAATGCCGTGGCCCGCAATCGCGCCCGTCGCAGATTGCGCGCTGTCGCCGAGATCGTCTTCCCCGCGCATGCAAAGGGTGGACGTGATTACGTGATCATCGGCCGGGGTGAAACAGTGCTTCGCCCATTCGCGGCCCTGGTCACGGACATGGAAAAAGCGCTGCAACGTCTCGACGCCTTTATCGAAGACGGCGTGGACGAAGCCGAAACGGCGCCGCTGAAAGAGGGAACCTGACCGTGAACCCGATAACTTTCGTCCTGCGCGTGTTGATCAGGGGATATCAGCTCCTCGTCTCTCCGGTGTTGCCGAGAACCTGCCGGTTTGAGCCAACCTGCTCGAGCTACGCGCTCGAAGCCGTTACTCGGCACGGGCCGATCCGTGGCGCATGGCTGGCCCTGCACCGGATCGGACGATGCCATCCGTGGGCCGACTTCGGTTACGACCCCGTTCCCGAAAAGAAAAAGCACGGCCATAAACACACCCATCAACACACAAGCGATTCCTGCTGTTCTGGCGAGGTCTGAGAAAACATGGAACAACGCAACCTTTTCCTCGCCATCATCCTTTCCGTAGGGATCCTGTTCGGATACGAGGCGCTTGTCGGCGGCCTGTTCGGGCCACCCCCGGGCAACCCCCAACAAACCGCACAGCAGGGACAGCAGGGCGCTCCGAACAACCTGCCCCAGCCGCCAGGCGATTCCCGCGCACCCACTGCGCCGGGCGTAACCGCGCCGGGCGTAACGCCCGCCACGATCAAGGTGATTGATCGCAAGGCCGTCCTCGCCCAGGGCGACAGGGTGATGATCAGGGCCCCGCGTATTGACGGCTCCCTTCTTTTGACCGGGGCGCGTTTCGACGACCTCACGTTGACGAACTATCGCGAGACGCTGGACAAGAACAGCAAGAATATCGCGCTGCTTTCACCCCAGGGCTCCAACAACGCCTACTTCGCCGAGTTCGGCTGGGTCGGTCAGGATCTTGACCTGCCGGGTCCGGACACGGTCTGGACCGCCAACAAAAAGGTTCTCGAAGCGGGCGAGTCCGTCGATCTGACCTGGGACAACGCCAAGGGGTTGCGCTTCCAGCGAACCATCGCGCTTGATGAAAACTACATGTTCACGATCACCGATTCGGTTTCCAATGCCGGTTCGGATGCGGTGACGCTTTTCCCCTACGGTCTTGTTTCGCGTACGGGCACACCGAAAACTCAGGGTTTCTATATTCTGCATGAGGGTCCACTTGGTGTTTTTGACGGCACCCTCTCGGAGATTGATTACTCAGACCTTCAGGAAGACGGCAAGATCGAGAAAAAATCGGTCGGCGGATGGGCCGGCATTACCGACAAATACTGGCTGGCCGCGCTGGTCCCCGACCAGAAGACGGAAAACCAGAGCCGTTTCTCCCATTACCGGGACAACAACACCGACAAGTATCAGGTCGATTACATCGGCGGCGCGCTGACCGCTGGCGCGGGCGCGACGATCACAAACACGACGCATTTCTTTGCGGGCGCCAAGGAAGTCGCGCTGCTCGACAGTTACGCCGAAGAGTTCGGCGTTGAGCGTTTCGACCTCGCCATCGATTTCGGCTGGTTCTATTTCCTGACCAAGCCGATCTTCTACATGATCCTGTTCTTCAGCCACTATTTCGGCAATTTCGGTGTCGCCATCCTGTTGCTCACCGTTTTGATCAAGCTCATCCTGTTCCCGCTGGCCAACAAGTCCTACAAGGCGATGAGCCGGATGAAGAAGCTGCAGCCCGAAATGAAGAAGCTGCAGGAACGCTTCGGCGACGACAAGACGCGCATGAATCAGGAATTGATGGCCCTGTACAAGAAAGAGAAGGTCAATCCGGTTTCAGGTTGCCTGCCCATCCTTGTTCAGATCCCTGTGTTTTTCGCGCTCTACAAGGTGTTGTTCGTCAACATCGAGATGCGTCACGCGCCCTTCTTCGGCTGGATTCAGGACCTTTCGGCCCCGGATCCGACCACGGTCTTCAACCTGCTCGGCCTGATCCCCTGGGATCCGCCCAGCTTCCTGATGATCGGCATCTGGCCGCTGATCATGGGCGTCACCATGTGGCTGCAACAGAAACTGAACCCCCAGCCGGCCGATCCGGTCCAGGCGAAGGTGATGATGTTCCTGCCCGTTCTGTTCACCTTCCTGCTGGCCACCTTCCCGGCCGGACTGGTGATCTACTGGGCCTGGAACAACACGCTTTCGATCCTTCAACAGTGGGTCATCATGCGGCGCATGGGTGTGAAGGTCTCCTGACGGCGGCGGCGACGGGCCGGTTCGCCCGCCAGCCACAGGCGATGCCGTTTCCATTTATTGCTTCGGAGGCCTTCGGGTGACGGATAACGACACGACCCCGGAATTTGACGAGGAAGCGCTCGAATTTGGACGCTGGCTGTTCGCCCAGGCCTGCGATTTCATGCTCGGCGCGGCGGCGCTGGAGCAAATACCCGAAACAACCCTGCCGGAGATCGCCTTCGCGGGACGATCCAACGTTGGCAAGTCGAGCCTGATCAACGCCCTGACCGGGCGACGCACCCTGGCGCGCACATCGAACACCCCTGGACGAACCCAACAGGTCAACTTTTTCAATCTCGGCGGACGGATGATTATCGCCGACCTGCCCGGATACGGGTTCGCCCGCGCCCCGAAACAGGACGTGGAGAAATGGCAGCGCCTTGTCGACGCCTATCTGAAGGGGCGTGCGCCCCTGCGCCGCGTCTGCCTGCTAGTCGATTCGCGCCACGGTCTCAAGGAAGTGGATCACACGGTCATGAAGATGCTGGACACGGCCGCCGTTTCCTATCAGGTCGTGCTGACCAAGGCCGACAAGATCGGCGAACAGGCGCTGGAAACGCTGTGCGCACGGGTCAAGCGTGAAATGGCCCCCCATGTGGCGGCGCATCCGGTGATCGCCGTCACCAGTTCGGCCAAGGGAACCGGCATCGCCGAATTACGCGCCGCCCTTGGGACACTGGCGCAGGACGGCAAAACCGGTTAAGTTCCCGCCCCGACATTCGGACCCCAGCGTTCCCGGAGACCAGATGATGACGGCCAAGGAAAAATCCAAGGAAGAGTGGCTCGCCCAGGCTAAAACCCTGTCCGAGGCCCTGCCCTACATGCGGCGTTATTCAAAGGCCACGATCGTCGTCAAGTACGGCGGCCACGCCATGGGCGACGAGTCACTGTCCAAACTGTTCGCCAAAGATATCGTTCTGCTGAAACAAGTCGGCATGAACCCCATCGTCGTGCACGGTGGCGGCCCACAGATCGCATCCATGCTGGACCGCCTGAAGATCCAGAGCGAATTCGTCGATGGTCTGCGCGTCACCGATGCGGCGACCGTCGAGGTCGTTGAAATGGTTCTTTCCGGCGCCATCAACAAGCAGATCGTCTCCGCCATCAACGGGGCAGGCGGTTTCGCCATTGGCCTTTCGGGCAAGGACGGACACCTGATCGTCGCGGAGAAACTCCATCGCACGAAGAAGGACCCGGAATCCAACATCGAGAAGGTGCTGGACCTCGGGTTCGTCGGCGAACCCAAGTCGATCACCACCCACGTCCTCGATACGTTTCTCAAGACCGACGTGATCCCGGTGATCGCGCCTATCGGCATGGGCACGGGCGGTGAAACCTATAACATCAACGCCGATACCGCCGCCGGCGCCATAGCCGGCGCGATGAATGCGCGGCGTCTGTTGATGCTGACCGACGTGTCAGGCGTGAAAGACAGGGACGGCAACCTTATTCCCGAAATGACCGCCGAACACGCCCGCGACCTGATCGCCGACGGCACCATTCACGGCGGCATGATTCCCAAGGTGGAAACCTGCCTGAAGGCGGTCGACGAAGGCGCGGAAGGCGCCGTCATCATCGATGGCCGCGTTCCCCATGCGGTGTTGCTGGAAATCTTTACGGAACACGGCGCGGGCACCCTGATCCGGGGGCGCTGATCGGGGAATGACGATCAGGGCGAGGCGATCAATCCTCGAACAGTTCGATCTGCCAGTTCATATCCCCTTCGGAAAGGGGAAAGGCGTTGTTGTTGGCGGGCTGAAGAATATCGCCATGCTTCAGCTGCGCCAGATCGATCTGCATCGCCACGGCCGCGTCCATCGACAAATTGGCCTTCCAGGCCAGCGAAACGATTGCCTTGGCGCTCTGGCTTTTGAGGATGCGCTTGACCGGAATGACGGGGAGCCCCGCCATCGCGGCAAGAACCGCCGACGCCCATTCCGGATCGTCGCCCTCAATCGCATCGGCGACCGCCGCCTCGTTGAGCAAACCCTTTTCGTGCATTTCCAGCGCTTTTTGATAAGGGTCAGGATCGTCCTCGGGCGTCTTTTTCTCGACCGGACCCGATGGTCCCTTCCCGTCCAGGCGACGCTTCACCTCGGCCTGAACTGATCGTTTCGTTTCATCGTCGAGGTCCTTTCTCTTTTCGAGAATATCGACCAGACGGTCAGATACGAATCGGGCAAGGCGCGCCGCCGCGCCGAG
>JAPHTL010000321.1 GCA_026193355.1 Rhodospirillales bacterium | reverse complement strand
CCGGTGCAGAGGGTCACAACCCGATAAGGCAGGTAAAGGGCCTTGAGAATGGCCTCTGCGCAGGTCGTCATGCGTTCCAGTTCAAGGTTCGCCGTCGCCGGGGAAACGACGCTGACCATTTCCACCTTGGAAAACTGGTGCTGGCGGATCATGCCGCGCGTGTCCTTGCCCGACGCGCCCGCTTCGGAACGGAAACACCATGTCATGGCGGTCATTCGGCGCGGCAGGGTTTCAGCGTCCAAAATCTCGCCCGCCACCAGGTTGGTCAACGGCACCTCGGCGGTGGGAATCAGCCAATAACCATTTTCCGTGCGGAACAGGTCTTCGGAAAACTTGGGCAACTGGCCGGTGCCGAACAGGGCGTCGTCGCGCACCAGGGCGGGCGGGTTGACCTCCCGATACCCGAATTCCTGTGTGTGCATATCGAGCATGAAGCTGCCAAGAGCCCGTTCCATGCGCGCGAGAGCGCCGCTCAACACGACAAAACGCGATCCCGACAGTTTGGCGGCCCTGTCGAAATCCATCATCCCAAGCCCCTCACCGATTTCGAAATGCTCCCTGGGCTTGAAATCGAAGTCGCGGATACCACCCCATTGGCGAACTTCCACGTTGGCGCTTTCGTCCGGCCCTTCCGGCACATCGTCGGCAGGAATGTTCGGGATGGTCGCCAGAACGGCGTTCAGCTCCTCGGACGCCTTGCGGGCGGATTCCTCAAGATCGGCTTGCGCCTGCTTCGAGAGGGAGACCTCCTCCATCAGGGAAGACGCGTCCTCGCCCTTGCTTTTGGCGATGCCGATTTCCTTGGAAAGGGCATTCCGTCTGGTCTGTATTTCCTGTGCGCGGGTTTGCGCATCGCGCCATGTCCGATCAAGGGACAACAACCCTTCGGCCATGGGCTTGACGCCCCTCCTGGCCAGCCCTTTATCAAATAAATCAGGGTTCTCTCTTATAAACTTAATATCGAACATGATGTTATCCGGGCTGTCAGGATTCGTTGAAATCGTTTTCCTCGATCTCCTCGGGGATGCCATCATCCTCTTCAAGTTTCATGCGTTTCTTTTCAACCATGCGAACCGAAATGATGGAAATCTCGTAGAGGATCAGGATGGGAATGGCCAAGCCGACCTGACTGATCAGATCGGGCGGCGTCAGCACCGCAGCAACGATGAAGACGATCACCAGCGCGTACTTGCGCTTGGCCGCCAGACCGCGGGACGTTGCGACGCCAATGCGCGCAAGAAGGGTCAGCAGAAGCGGAAGCTGGAAACTGATTCCGAACGCGAAAATCAGGCGAAGAACAAGGGAAAGGTACTCGTTGACCTTGGCTTCCAGCTGGATGGGAAGCATCTGACTGCTTCCCGCACTTTCAAAGCTGAGGAAGAAGCTCCAGGCCAGTGGGAAGATGAAGTAGTAAACCAGCGCGCCGCCCATGAAAAAAAGGATGGGAGAGAGAACCAGATAGGGCGCAAGGGCGAATCGCTCGTGTTTGTAAAGGCCGGGCGCGACAAACGCCCAGAACTGCCAGGCGACCACAGGAAAAGAAAGAAAGAGGCCCGCGAAGAAAGCAACCTTGATCTGGGTGAAAAAGGCTTCATGCAACGCCGTATAGATCATGCGCCGGTTACCGCCGCCGCCACCTTCGTGGAAGATGTCGTTAAGGGGGCGCACAAGAAACGAATAGAGGTCGTTGGCGAAGTAGTAACAAAACATGAAGGCCAAAAGCACGGCTATGCTTGCGTACATCAGGCGTTGGCGGAACTCGATCAGATGATCGATAAGCGCCATTTTGTTTTCTTCGACTTCGTTCACGGGAATTCCTAAGCGCCGGGCTTGCGTTCTGAGACGTCGGCAGACGCGCCATCGTCCGAACGGGCCGCTTTCTGATCATTCACGGCTGAATTCGGCTTGGCATCGGAACCCTTGCCCCCCGTGGATTCCGCCTTGCCGGACGGCGGGGCGAAATCCCCCTCGTCGGCATCGAATTTGGCCATGTCCTCGTCCCAGCTTGCAAGCTCTTCCTGAAGATCAGTCGCCTTCCTGATCTCCTCGTCGGGATCGATCGTCTTCTCGATCTGTTCCTTGAAGTCCAGATTGGCCGCAGAGTCGATCTGCTTCTTGACCTCGTCGAGCTCCGATTCACGGATCACATCGTCGATGCTTTTCTGGAAGTCACGCGCCATCGACTTCGCCTTGCCGACCCACTGGCCGATTGTGCGAAGTGTCCGGGGCAAATCCTTGGGTCCAATGACAATCACCGCGATTGCGGCGATGATCAAGATCTCAGACCATCCTATGTCGAACATCGGAGATCCCGTCGTTCAATTGAGCCAGAAAAGCCGACGGTCCGTCAGCCGCTCGCCTTTTCGCTTTTCTCTTTCGCAGCCTCTTCAGCCGGCGCCTCGGCGCTTTCTGATTTCAGAGCCTTCGTTTCACCTTCTGCGGCATCGTCATTCTCGACCGCTCCGGGTTCTTCCTTCATGCCGGATTTGAAGTTCTTGATCCCCTTGGCAATATCACCCGCCACCCGAGGCAGTTTGCCGGCGCCAAAAATGATCAGCACGATCACCAGGATCAGTACGACCTGCCAAACACCAATTCCCATAAAAAAAACTCCCGAATTTGCGCATTTTCCCAGAATGGAGCGCGGATAATGGCAGAAAGGCTACGGTGCTGCAACGACGCAAACGCCATAAACAGCCACGGAATCAGGCATTTTCCCCTAAAGCACCCCTTCATCATCAGGATCAAGCGGCTCAAGTTCCTCAATCACTTCATCACCGCTGTCTTCCACCACATCGGACAGGTCGGCGGTGCCGTCGTCGCCCTCCTCCAGTTCGTCCTCTTCGTCCCTGGTATCCTCGGCATCGGTTGAGTTCGTCAATGCGCCCCTGGACTGATAGGCGGTCAGCGCCGGACGCGCATCCAGCAGCCCCGCCGCCTTCAACTCCTCGATCCCCGGAAGGTCGCTCAGCGACTCCAGGCCAAAATGATCAAGGAAGGCATCGGTGGTTCCCCATGTAACGGGCCGTCCCGGCGTCCGTCTGCGCCCTTTTGGCTTTATCCACCCCTCCTCGAACAGGACATCCATCGTGCCCTTGCTCAGCCCGACGCCGCGAATTTCCTCGACCTCCGCTCTGGTGACGGGCTGGTGATAGGAAATAACGGCCAGCGTTTCGACCGCGGCGCGCGAAAGCTTCCGGGTAACCTTCGTTTCCATGCTGAGCTGACGCGCAAGGTCAGGCGACGTGCGAAAAGCCCAGCCCTTTCCGGCCTGCACAAGGTTGACGCCCCGCGGTTCGTAGTGACGGCGCAGCGCGTCGATCAAGGCGGGCAGGTCCGCGCCCTCAGGCAAGCGCTCGGCCAGGGCCTTTTCGGGGATGACCTCGGCCGAGGCGAAAAGAACAGCCTCGAGAAGGCGCAGGTGATGAGAATCGATATCGTTCATTGTCGTTCCTTCAGGACTCCCCGACCGGCGATTCCTTCCGGTCCTGGGCGCGGATGTAAATCGGGCCGAAGGTGCCTTCCTGACGTATCGCCAGCTTGCCGGCCTTGGCCATTTCAAGCGCCGCCGTAAAGGTGGCGGCCATCGCCGAACGTGCGACCAGTCCGCCCTGCATGTCAGCGGGCAGGAAAGCCATCAGAACCTGCCAGTCGGGAACGTTGCCCAACAGGGTTCTTAGGCGCTTGATCGCGGCATCGACGGTATGAAGCTCCGAGGGTTCGATCCGCATGATCTTCACATCGGCGCGGCGCTTGTGTTCGCCGTAGGCCTTCAGCAGATCGTAAAGGGTCACCTCGTAGATTGTCGTGTGATCGCCCCGGAACGATTCGGTCATTCCGCGGGCGTGGAAATCCTGCCCCAGGCGGGGCCGG
>JAPHTL010000202.1 GCA_026193355.1 Rhodospirillales bacterium | reverse complement strand
GTTCGTTTGTCTCGTTCTGTTCTTTCCCCGTGGAATCTGGGGATCAATCCTGCACTGGTTGTCGCGATGAGCTTTTCCGAACCCATCATCAGGACAGAGGGCGTTACCCAGCGCTTTGGTGGCTTTACCGCGCTGAGCGATGTAAGCGTCAGCTTTCCGGCGGGTGAGCTGACGGCTATCATCGGGCCGAACGGCGCGGGGAAGAGCACCTTCTTCAACGTTGTTTCTGGCGCATTCCCGCCAAGCAAAGGGAAGATTTTCTACGAAGGCCGCGACATCACGGGGACGCCGCAGCACGAATTCGCCCGCATGGGTATCGCCAAATCTTTCCAGATAACTAACGTTTTTCCCTACCTCAGCGCGTTGGAAAATGTTCGCATCGCCATCCAGGCGATGGAAAGCCGGTTTGACCTGTGGACGCCACGGGGCGCCTTGCGCGACATGGCGGAAAGGGCAGGCGCACTGCTTGATCTGGTCGGTCTTTACCAGCATCGGGAACGCCATGCGGAAAACCTGGCGCACGGTGAACAACGCTGTCTGGAAATCGCCCTTGCGCTGGCCTGTCATCCGAAGCTGCTTTTGCTTGATGAACCCACCGCTGGCATGAGTCCAGAAGAGACAAGGACCATGATGGACCTGATTGTCCGGCTGGCTGATGAACGGACCGTTGTTCTGGTTGAGCACAAGATGAAGCTGGTCATGGGGATCTGCAACCGTCTGATCGTTCTGCATCATGGCGAATTGCTGGCCGAGGGTACGCCCGACGATATCCGTGCGAACGATGAGGTTCGCCGTGTTTACCTTGGGCAGGGGGATCACTGATGTTGGTCATCGAGGGACTCAACGCGTGGTACGAACGAAGCCACATCCTGCAGGGGGTCAGCCTGAAAGTGGATGAAGGTGAAATCGTATCCCTGATCGGGCGGAACGGAGCGGGAAAGACGACCACTTTGCGTACGACCATGGGACTGGTTGATAAACGCCGCGGTTCCGTCGTGTTCAATGGTGAGGAAATTCTCGACCTTCCCGCCCACATCCGGTTTCGGCGCGGCCTGGGCTACGTTCCCGAAGAACGCCGGATTGTTGGTGGGTTGAGCGTCCGCGAAAACCTGCGCCTTGGCCTTGTGGCCGCTGCCAACAAGTCGCGGGAGGCGGAGGCCATCGATCGCATCGCCGAAACCTTCCCCCGCCTCAAGGAGCGTCTGGATCAGACGGCTGAGACCATGTCCGGTGGGGAACAGCAGATGCTGGCCATCGCGCGGGCGATGGTTTCGGAACCCAGGATGATCATGCTTGATGAACCTTCAGAGGGGATCATGCCCGTTCTGGTCGACGAGATGTTCGAGCTGTTTGCCAACATGAGGAAGCAGGGAATAACGATCCTGCTGGTCGAACAGAATGTGGAGCGTGCGTTGGGTATATCGGACCGCGCTTATATCATGGATCAGGGCGTTATCGTCCACGCCGCCGCCGCTGCGACGCTGCTGGCGGATAAGGAAATCCAGGACCGCTATTGCTCGGTCTGATCTCTTATTAACGATATGTATGAAAGCGTTGGCCGCAAAGGGGTGGCCTGCGACCGATCTCTGCTTCAGGGGGAGGAGGAGAGATATTGGCTTTTGCCCGGGTCGCAGGCCGGGGGATCGTTACTTCATGGTTGGCATGATGAATTCGGCGCCTGCCCGCATGCCTGTCGGCCAGCGGGACGTAACGGTCTTCAGGCGGGTATAGAAGCGGACACCTTCGGGACCGTGAATGTGGTGGTCCCCGAACAGGGATCGCTTCCAGCCACCAAAGCTGTGGAAGGCCATTGGCACCGGGATCGGCACATTGATGCCGACCATGCCCGCCTTGACGCGGCTGGCGAAGTTTCGCGCCGCGTCGCCTTCACGGGTGAAAATCGCAGTTCCGTTGCCGAATTCGTGATCGTTGATCAGGGTCAGTGCCTCGTCGAATGTCTTGGTGCGGACCACGCAGAGGACCGGGCCGAAGATCTCTTCCTTGTAGATGCGCATGTCGGGCGTCACCTTGTCAAACAGGCTGGCCCCTATGAAATAGCCGCTCTCGTAGCCCTGGATCTTGATGTTGCGTCCGTCGACAACCAGATCTGCGCCCTCCTCGACGCCAAGATCGACATAGCCGCGCACCTTGTCCAGATGCTGGGCGGTGACCAGCGGTCCCATCTCGGCGGTGGGGTCGGTGCCCGGCGCGACCTTCAGGGTCTCGATGCGCTTTTTCATGCGTTCGATCAGGGGTTCGGCTGCATCGCCGACCGTAACGGCGACGGAAATGGCCATGCAACGTTCCCCGGCGGAACCGTAGGCAGCGCCCATCAGGGCGTCGGCCGCCTGATCCATGTCCGCGTCGGGCAGGACCATCATGTGGTTCTTTGCGCCGCCCAGCGCCTGCACCCGTTTCCCATGCGACGTTCCCGTCGTGTAGACGTATTCGGCGATGGGGGTGGAGCCGACGAAGCTGATGGCCGAAATATCGGGATGGCGCAGGATGCGATCAACAGCATCCTTGGCGCCGTTGACGACATTGAACACGCCGTCGGGCAATCCGGATTCCTTAAGCCACTCGGCCATCTTCATCACAGAGGATGCGACCTTTTCCGATGGCTTCATTACAAACGTGTTGCCGCAGGCAATGGCTACGGGAAACATCCACATCGGAACCATGGCCGGGAAATTGAAGGGCACGATGCCAGCGCAGACGCCGACCGGCTGGCGGGTAGACCAAGAATCAACGTTGGTGCCCACGTTTTCCGTAAACTCACCCTTCAACATCTGCGGAATGCCACAGGCAAACTCAACGACCTCAATGCCACGCGTCACTTCGCCCAGGGCGTCCGAATGCACCTTGCCGTGTTCGGCGGTAATCAGGGAGGCCAGTTCATCGGCGCGCTCATCCATGATCTGCTTGAACTTGAACATGACGCGCGCCCGGCGCAGCGGGGGGGTTCCGGCCCAGGCGGGCAGTGCGGCGGCGGCGGCGGCAACGGCCGTG
>JAPHTL010000341.1 GCA_026193355.1 Rhodospirillales bacterium | reverse complement strand
CTGACAACTGCCTTTTCCACGATTTCATCCTCATCACAAACAAGGGTTCCTGGCGTGTCCTCAAAACTGGAAAGAACCTGAACACGCACACTGTGCTTCATCGCCATTTCGACCGAACGGGTCTGCAGCACCTTGGCCCCGAGGGACGCCATTTCGAGCATCTCCTCGTAGGTTATGCGCTCCAGCTTGCGCGCCTTGGGCACAATCCGGGGATCGGTGGAGTAAACACCATCGACATCGGTATAGATGTCGCATCGATCCGCCTTCAGCGCCGCTGCGAGCGCCACTGCCGACGTATCCGATCCACCGCGCCCAAGGGTGGTCACGCGATTGTCGGGCGCAAGCCCCTGAAAGCCCGGTACGACGACAACCTCGCCCTTCTGCATGCGGGCGATCAGTTCTTCGGTTTCGATCCCTTCGATCCGCGCCTTGCTGTGCACCCCGTCGGTGCGGATGGGAATCTGCCATCCCTGCCACGAACGGGCCGCAATACCGAGGTCCTGCAACGCAAGGGCCAGAAGCCCCGAGGTGACCTGCTCACCCGAGGAAACGACAATATCGTATTCGCGCGCGTCGTAAACGCTGCTGACGTTGCTGACATAATCGACGAGTTGGTTGGTCACGCCAGCCATGGCGGAAACCACGACGGCCACTTCGTTTCCGGCGTCGACTTCCTTTTTTACACGGCGCGCAACGTTCTTGATGCGTTCGACATCACCGACCGATGTGCCGCCAAATTTCTGCACGATCCGAGCCATCTGGATCTGTACCCTGCCGTAATAACCGTTCCGCCGAAACCGCGCTCGGGACAGGTCGCCCCCGCGGAACGCATGAAAAAAACGAGACTGCCCCTGTTGCCGCGCGGCGGGCGGGTATACATACTCTCAAATGAGGATTCGAAGCAACCCCGCCCTATGTCTCTTTGGTGGCATTTTACGGGCCTTTTATCAACGCGTTGACAGGAGTGCCGCATGACCCCCTCCACCGACGGGACGCCCCCGCCACCCAGGCAATCGGGCGACACCGGGACGGCATCGCCCGAAGAAGTCGCGCGTTTCGCCGCAATGGCCGAGGAATGGTGGGATCCCAATGGTAAATTCCGCCCACTGCACCGCTTCAACCCGGTCCGGCTTGGCTTCATCCGCGATCATATTTGCGCCCATTACGGCCGCGACCCCCTGAGCGACGGACCGCTGAGCGGGCTCAGCCTGCTGGATATCGGCTGCGGCGGCGGCCTGGTCGCCGAACCGATGGCCAACCTGGGCGCGGATGTGACCGGCATCGATGCCGCCGAACGCAATGTCGGAACGGCAGCCGCCCATGCGGCCGAAAGCGGGGCGGTCCTGACCTATCGCAGGGCGCAGCCAGAGGACCTTGCGGCGGAAGGGCGGCAGTTCGATGTGGTGCTGAACCTTGAGGTGGTCGAACATGTCCCCGACATGGACGTTTTCCTGGGGCTTAGCGCATCTTTGGTCAAGCCGGGCGGCGTCATGGTCCTGGCCACCCTGAACCGGACGTTGAAGGCGCTGGCGCTGGCCAAGATCGGCGCCGAATACGTATTGCGATGGCTGCCGCCAGGCACCCATGACTGGAACAAGTTCGTCAAGCCTTCCGAACTGGCCGCCGCCCTGCGCCCACACGGCGTGACGGTGACCGACCTGAAAGGCATGACCTTCAACCCCTTCCGCGACGACTGGTCGCTGAGCAGCGATCTGGACGTTAACTATCTGGCTTTTGCGGTGAAGGAATAAAGGGGGCGGGGATCAGGAGTCGCGGCGACGCTTCGACCAGGGCAGGCGGGCGATCTTCACCCCCTCCTCGGCCAGGTCCTCGGCTTCCTTGTCGGACGCCTCGCCATAGATCGGGCGCTCTTCGGAATCGCCGTAATGGATGGCGCGGGCCTCCTTGGCGAAACGGTCCCCGACGTAGTCCGCATTCGATTCGATCTGATCGCGAAGTTTTTCGATGGCATTGAGAATTTCGCGCGCAACTTCTGCGGCGCGCGCCTCGCCACCCTTTTCCGGGTTGCCTGCGCCCTCGGTCGATTTCTCAATGGACGGGGCGGCGGGTTCGCTGGAACGCGACGTCAGCACACGCGGCGCCATCGGCGCCTTGTGGATCGCCGTGTCCCCGCAATAGGGGCATTCCACCTCGCCGCCGGCCGCCTGCGCGTCATAAGTCGCGCTGTTGCGAAACCACGCCTCGAAGTCGTGCGCATTGGCGCATCGCAGACGATAGAGGATCATCCCGGACAAAACCCCTTTGTATCGGGACCGTTTGGCCCAAATAATACACCTTTACAGGATGTAAAAAACTATCCGCAATCCGTTAACAAAACGCGAAGCACCCATGAACAAGCCAGACAACGATCCCACCGAAAACAACGGACACATCGCAAGACATCTGAGGATCACCGCGCCATCAAGCTGGGTGACGCGATTTGCGCCGCTGGTTCGCGATGGGGGAAGCGTGCTTGATCTTGCCGCGGGTGGCGGGCGGCATGGACGGTACTTTCGCGATCGGGGGCACCCTGTCACCTTTGTCGATCGCGATGCCGGCCCGCTGATCGATCTGGCTGGCGAGAGACATGCCGAGGTGATCGCGATCGATCTTGAAAACGGAGGGTCGTGGCCCCTGCCCGGACGGACCTTCGACGCCATCGTCGTCACCAATTACCTTCACCGTCCACTTTTCCCGGCTATCATCGGCGCACTGGCGGAAGGCGGCGTACTGATCTATGAGACCTTCGCGCGCGGCAATGAGGAATACAGCAGACCGAGAAACCCCGATCACCTTCTGAAAGCGGGGGAATTGATTGATATCGCGCGTGGCCAACTACAGGTTGTCGCCTACGAACATGGCATCAAGTCGGAAGCGCCCCTTCCGGGCGTGGTGCAGCGAATATGCGCCATCAACGATCTTTCGCGAAGTGCGCGCGGGGATAATGAGCCACCGCCCCATCCCCTGAAGGCCGTCCCTTGAGTCTACCGCCAGCGGTTGATCCTGCTGGTCACCGCCGGCACGGATTCCTGTGAAATATCCAGGGTCACCTCGACCCTGCGGTTCTTCGCCCTGTTCGCCGCACTGTCGTTGGGCGCCAAGGGGCGGCTGTCCGCATAACCCTGCGCGCTGACCCTTTTCGGATCAATCCGGGGCGACTTGAGAAACTGGTGAACGACCGAGGCGGCGCGTGTTGCCGAAAGATCCCAGTTGGAACGTATTGACCCCGAAGAAATCGGGATATCGTCGGTATGGCCTTCAACCCGGATGCTTCCCTTTGTCTGCTCCAGAACCTCGGTGATTTTTTCCAGGCTTGGAAGAATTTCGCTGGAAAGCTCGCGGTCGCCAGGCGCAAAGGCGGCTTGGTCGCGGAAACGGATCGTGACGCCATCGTCCTTTTCCATGATCTCGATATTTTCTTTCTTCAG
>JAPHTL010000012.1 GCA_026193355.1 Rhodospirillales bacterium | reverse complement strand
GGGTTGGTTTCGTAAAGACAGCGTTCGATTCCGTATCCCGGGTCGTTGATTTGCAGGAAGCGTCTGATCTGGCTGTAAAGTCGTTCGCCACCCGGCATTCCCGTGACCACTGAATGCTGGGCGTTGAACCAGATCTCCGGAATTTCGCGGTTGATCATTTCCGCTGCGATCTGTGCATTCCCCTTGGTCATGTACTGATAGGCCATGGCAGGGCCGATGCCATCGGGCATGCATGAAAAACCGCGATATCGAAGGGGGGCTTCCGGATCGAGAAGGATCAGGGTGCGGGCAAGAAGGATGTCGTCGGGATTGGCGGAGCCGCCTGCCATCGCTGTTGCCGAGTGGACGGCCCCTGCAATCAGGTTGGACAGTTCCTCGTCTTCAAACCCGCGACGGATCCAGACTTCCAGGTCTCCTTCGCGAATGATCTTGATGGCTTCACCGGGATGGTCCGCCAGAGCGATCGACAGTCTCCGCTTGTCCAGGTAGTCGACATCCATGAACGTCAAGGGGCGCTCCGCCTTGGAGACAGCCTTCCTTTGCATCGGTGTCATGCGCCTTCCGTCGAGCCAGAGTTGCATCTCATCGAATCCCCACCGCTCGGCAGGGTCATCCGATAGAAGCCCACGCAGAGGCTCGAGGAAATTCAGCGGGATTCGTTCCTTTCCCGCCATCGTCGCATAGGATCCACTGGCCATCTTTGACAGAAGGATATCGCGATTATCCATTTCATCGATATTGGCGGAGCCTTTCAGCAGAAAAACGAGTGTAACGCCAATGGCGTAGAAGTCCTCCGCCGGTCCCCCGGCGCCGCGTCCGGCAGGCATCGCCATGCCGCGTTCAACTGTTTCAAAAATGATTGGCTGGTCATAGCCGGGCGGTGTTGTCACACACTCGCCCACGACCAGTTTCGTGCGGTCGCTGTCCATATAGAACAGGTTGTCCGGTCTGATGTTCCTGTGCGGAATGCCCAATTCGGCCATCCCCGTGGCCATATGCATCAACGGGGTGATGATGTCCCTTGAAAGGTCCTGAAAGCGGATGTGTTTGCCGGTTTCCGCCAGAACGGTAGATACCCTTCCGCCAACGGGCCTCTCGAAAACGGTAGCCATGCAGTTACGCCCTGCAGGCGGCCAATAGAGGGTTCCCCACTCGACCAGAGGCAGGAGGTTGGAAATTTCGGCCCCCTTGATTCGGGCCATGGCATCCGTTCTGGGAAGAACTTCCGGCTTGCAAATCAGGGCAAACAGCTTCCGCCCCGGATTGCTCCGATCTTCGGCCCGATAGGCCCGCGCGGTCGGCGAATCAAATTCGGGAAGCGCTGCGCCCGGATAGACCCAGTACTTCTCACCAAGGGTTACCGGCCCCCTGGCACCTGCCGGTTCACCGCCATTCTGCGTTTGGTTGGGCGACATCGCCATTTTTGTCGTCCGCGTCCCTGTTCTTGGGCCATGTATTCTTTATCGTTCAACACTAAAGGCCAACGCATTGCTAGGCAATCGTTTCAATCCTCTAAAGCATGTCGCCGGGTGACGGGCAGGGGCGATCAGTCCTCGAACGGGTCGTGCACCAAAATAGTGTCGTCACGCTCGGGGCTTGTGGACAGCATGGCAACCGGCGCTTCGATAAGCTCTTCTATGCGCCGGATGTATTTGATCGCCTGGGCTGGAAGGTCGGCCCAGGATCGGGCGCCACGGGTGCTCTCGTCCCACCCCTCGATGATTTCGTAGATCGGCTCGACCTTTGCCTGGCGTATCGAGCAGGCGGGAAGGTGGTCGTATTCCTCTCCGTCGATGCGATAGCCGACGCAGACCTTGAGTTCCTTGAAACCATCGAGAACGTCGAGTTTCGTAAGCGCGATCCCGTTGATTCCGGAAACCTTCACCGTCTGGCGGACAAGAACCGCGTCGAACCAGCCGCAACGGCGCGGCCGTCCGGTGGTCGTGCCGAATTCATGTCCCCGCTCACCGAGCCTCTTGCCGTCCTCGTCCTCAAGCTCCGTGGGGAAGGGTCCAGATCCGACACGGGTGGTGTAGGCCTTGGTGATGCCCAGGACGTAATCGATGGCGCCGGGGCCCTGACCGCTGCCCGTTGCCGCCTGGGCGGCGACCACGTTGGATGATGTGACGTAAGGATAGGTTCCGTGGTCGATGTCCAGAAGGATACCCTGCGCCCCTTCGAAAAGGATGCGCTTGCCCGCGCGACGGGCTTCATCCAGTCGTTTCCAGACGGTATCCGCATAGGGCAAAAGGCGCGGCGCCAGCGCCTTCAGGCTGTCCACGATTTCCTTGCCGTCCAGTTCGGGGAAACCGAACCCGCGCAGCAAGGCGTTGTGATGGAACAGCAGCCGTTCGACCTTTTCCTCGATAATCGATTCCTCGGCAAGGTCACCCACACGTATGGCGCGGCGCGCAACCTTGTCTTCGTACGCCGGCCCGATACCGCGTCCGGTGGTCCCGATTTTCGACTTGCCAAGCGCTTCTTCCCGCGCCTTGTCCAGATTGCTGTGCAGGGGGAGGATCAGAGGCGCATTTTCGGCAATCTTCAGGTTTTCCGGCGAAATATCGACACCCTTTTCGCGAATCGCATCGATCTCGTCGAGAAGGTTCCATGGGTCGAGGACGACGCCGTTTCCGATGATCGATAACGTTCCCGGCCGAACCACGCCCGAAGGCAGCATGTGCAGCTTATAGGTAACGCCGTCGATAACCAGCGTATGGCCGGCATTATGGCCCCCCTGGAAACGCACAACAACGCTGGCGCGCTCTGACATCCAGTCCACAATCTTTCCCTTGCCTTCATCCCCCCACTGGGAGCCGACAACTACGACGTTCGCCATTTGGTTCAGGCCTCCGCTTTGATCATTCGTCCAGAGGGCGGGGTGAGCCGCCCTCCAATAGATGGGTGCAATTCAGGGCGCGCGCCCTGGTCTTATGTTCCTGCGTCTCGGGTGTATTCTCAAGCTCGCTGACGGTGCGCCAGCCATCGGCGCGCAGTTTTGCGCCGTCCCTTGCCTCCGAACCGTGCGGCAGGTAGACGCGCCTTTCACGTTCGGCATTGGGCAGGGCGCGCATGATGGTGTCGGTGAACAGGGTGACGCCGGTAGCCGGCTCACCCGCTTCGCCCGCGGGATAACGACCGCCCCGTCCAAGTTCGCCGCGAACAGAGAGGGCGAAAAAGGTGAAGGTCACACCGGTATGGTACTCGTACCCCCGGTTTTCCACGGGATCGATGGTCAGGATCAGATCCGGCGCTTCCGCCTTTACCTGCTCGACAACGGAAACCAGACGCTTCCATTCCGCACGTGCGGCCGCCGGAAGATCAAGCCCGGCAATTATACGCAAGGCGTTATCGGCAGGACCGGCGGCTTCAAGCAGGGCTGAAAAAATGCGGGCCGATTCTCCGCCGGTGGCGGAAACCGCCGCCGCGTCTTTCCTGTCCAGGGCTGCCCGCAGCGTATCCGCGTTATTCCCTGAAATACTCGCGCTGTCGCAGATCGATGAAACAAGGACCGGCAGCCCAAGATCGACGGAAAGCCCTTCGATTCCAATGGTGTGCAGGGCCTCGTAAGCCATAAGAATGATTTCTGCGTCCCCGGCGGGAGAGGTGGAACCGATAAGTTCCGCGCCGATCTGGCCGAACTGCCGTTCCGGCCTCAACTGGGATCCCTTGACGCGCAAAACCTGACCGGCGTAGCCGAGGCGCAGGGGGCGGGTGGCCCCCTGAAGCCGCGTCGTTGCGATACGTCCGACCTGTACGGTCATATCCGGGCGCAGTCCCATCATCCTTTGGGATACAGGATCCATGAGTCTGAACATCTGGAATGCCGTTGCCGCGCCGCTGTCGGCGATCAGGTTTTCCTCGAACTCGATAAGGGGCGGCTTCACCCGTTCGTAGCCTCTTGCGTCGAACGCGGCCATGACTTGTTCCACCACCCGCGCTTCATGGGCGGCAGCAGGGGGGAGGAGGTCACTCAGGCCGGCTGGAAGCAGGGCTTTGTTGATGGGTTCGTTCATTCCTTGATATCCGTTCGGATGCGCTTCCGTTCAGGGTTTGCGGCCTTTTACGTCCTCGGCGCGGAACGCAATGCTCTTCCACATGCCTTCACGTGTCGCCCAGGCGGCGCGCTGATCGTAAAGATACATTTCGCTTTCTTCCCTGTAGGCGACCGCCCATCCATTGAGGATAAGAACCCTGTTGAGGTCTGCGCCGTCAACCGTGCAGATGACCCGCATGACGCCGCGATGGTCCGGTCCCTTTTCCGTGCAGACCACATCCTTGTTCTGCATCACGACCTTCAGGGTCCGGCTTGCCGCTTCGCCACACGGGTATGTTTCACCACGGCGCGTCTGGCAATATTCGTGCATGCTCGGCGCATTGATGCCAAAAAGAACGAGGGTCTGCCCGTTGAGTTTCAGCGTGTTTCCGTCGACAACCTCTGCATGGCCGGCGATTTCCGCCCGCGCAGGCAATGTCTGTACGGCAATCCCCATGCCGAAAAGAAGCAAGAATGCGGCGCGTAGCATGAAAAACCCCTCATTTAAGATCGTGGCGGGCGCATCCTAGCAATGGGGGGATGGCCGGTCACGCTCTATCCTTAGGAAAAGCAAGATTCTGTGTATCATAAACTCCGGGCTAAAATAGCTGTGGCCCACCGGGGCAGTTTTCTTTAAACATTCCGCGAAGACCAGAGTAACGGGGGGAGCGGGGCCGATCATGGCGCAACCGCACGATTACAAGAAACTCCACAAGGATCTGAAGCAAATCAGCCACCTGGAGGCTGCGGCTCTGGAAAGGAGTCAGCGCCCGGCGAAGTTCGGTATGGCTTTGCTGTTCCTGATCGGTGTTGTCGCCGTTGCAGCCTTCCATAGTGGCGGCGCTGAAAACAGCTTGTTTATCATAGCCGCAGGCCTCCTTGGCGGTTACATGGCCCTGAATATCGGCGCCAACGATGTTGCCAACAATGTCGGTCCAGCCGTCGGGTCCAAGGCCCTGACCATGGGTGGCGCCCTTGTGATCGCCGCCGTTTTCGAAGCGGCCGGGGCGATTGTTGCGGGTGGCGATGTCGTCAAAACCATTTCGAAGGGGATCATTTCTCCGGACCTGATGCCTGATAGCCGCACCTTCATTCTGGCGATGATGGCTGCGCTTATGGCGGCGGCTGCGTGGGTCAACATGGCGACAGTGTTTGGTGCGCCTGTTTCGACGACCCATGCGGTCGTCGGCGGCGTCATGGGGGCGGGTATAGCAGCGACAGGCTTCGCCGCCGTCAACTGGCCGACGATGGGTGCGATCGCCGCAAGTTGGGTGATATCGCCCTTTCTCGGTGGCCTGATAGCCGCCGGATTTCTGGCCTTCATCAAATTTTGCATCTTGTTCAGGGATGACAAGATATCCGCCGCGCAAAGGTGGGTTCCCGTCTTGGTGGCCGTCATGGCGGCCACCTTCTCCATGTATCTGGTGATGAAGGGCCTGAAGCACTTGTGGAAGCCAGGCTTGCCGAGCATCCTCATGCTCGGCGCAGCCATTTTTGCCGCAAGCTATTTTCTTGTCCGTCCGATAATTACCCGCAAGGCGGCAACCCTTGAAAACAGGCGGAAGTCGATCAGCAGCCTGTTTACGATTCCGCTGATCTGTTCCGCAGCGCTTCTATCGTTCGCACACGGCGCGAACGATGTCGCCAATGCGATCGGGCCGCTGGCTGCGATCGTCGAAACGGCAACAACCGGCATGATCCAGACCAAGGTTCGTGTGCCCATATGGGTCATGGCCATCGGTGCTGCGGGTATTGCTGCGGGGCTGGTTCTGTACGGCCCCAAACTGATCCGGATGGTCGGTGAGAAGATAACCAAGCTTGATCGCGTTCGGGCTTTCACCGTGGCGTTATCGGCTGCGATCACGGTTCTGATCGCTTCCGCCCTTGGGCTGCCGGTCAGTTCCACGCATATCGCCGTCGGCGCAGTGTTCGGGGTCGGCTTTCTGCGGGAATTCATTGCGCACAGGCAGCGTCGCCGCAGGGCGATCGAAGCCATTGCCATTGAAATTCCCGAGGATGCCGCAGTCGACGACAGTGGAGCGGAAAGCGCGCCAATGTCGAACGAGGACAAGCTTGCAAAAAAGATGGAAAAGGCCCGGCGAAGGAAGCTGGTGCGCCGCGTTCATCTGACCACAATTATTTCCGCATGGATCATCACCGTGCCAGCGGCGGCGCTCCTTTCCGCCCTGTTGTTCTTCCTTCTGAATGCCATCGCCTGACGAAGCACGATTTGTGGATAAAAAAGGGCCGCATTGCTGCGGCCCTTTTTTATCCGTCTGCGTTGCCCTCAAGGGACAGAGAATCCCTGCCGGCGGACCGTCTGCCCGATAATGCCACTCAGGACCGGGATCATTGATTTGGTCAGCGTGTACGAATCGCCACGCTCGACATCGGCGGTAGCCCAAGCCTGCCAAATTCGCTGTTTTGCCTTGCGGTCATCAAGGGTTACGTCGATCCGATATTTTGCCGGATGCGTGGCCGATTTCGAATCGCCGCTCCCCTTGTTGACGAGGGCGCCTCGGCTGCTGTTGTAAATGTTCAGCATCACCTTGTTGTCCACGTCGTCTTCGTCGCTTTTGCCGCCGGATCTGTCGATTTCCAGAATGGTTCGACGGTCACCCTTTGACCACGCGCCCATGATATTGCTGGTCGCGAAGGTGAAGACGAGGGTGGCGTCATCGACTCCGGTGATCGTGAACCCCTTCGCCTTGAGCGCCTGGACGAAATCCACCTGCATGGCTTTCGAATCGGCCGAATCGTCGAGTGGTTCGACGGCGATCAATGGCGAGGCCGGAAGGGGTTGGTACGACACCGCATTGACAACGCCATCCGCGAACGCAGGCGTGAACATGAGGGCGCTGCAAAGAGCGGATATCGAAAAAACGTGGATGGCGAAGCGCTTCATGCGTGTCTCTTAGCCTGCATATGTTTCTGGTTTTGTCAGGATGTTTTCCTGAATCGCGTGATGATGGGGTGCGTACCCTTGCCTGTCAACCGAATGGCGTGTGCGTCGCTGTGGGGAATGAAGGGTGCTTATTCTTGATCTTGGACATTAGCGTTGGTCGAAAGGCCGTGCTATTCCCAAGGATGCTCCGGGGCGAGGGTCGTTTCCCGGATATGTGGTTTCATGTGGCTCCGTAGTTATGATTGACCCGACGAATCTTGGTATAGCCTTCCTTCTTGGGCTTTTCAGCAGCGCCCACTGCATTGGCATGTGTGGCGGCATTGCGGGAGCCTTGGGGCTCAGCCTCCCCCCCGATATCCGACAAAGGTCGGGCGCGTTGTTCATTTTCGCTTTTGCCTATAACGGCGGCAGAATCGCCAGCTATGCCGTCATTGGTTCTCTTGCCGGTGCGTTCGGGGCGGAAATCACGGCGGCGACAAGTCCACATAACGGTCACCTGATCCTGCGTATTTTCGCCGCCGCGTTCGTTGTTGGGGCTGGTCTCTATGTTGCCGGGTGGTTTCCGTCGTTCGCGCGACTGGAACGCATAGGCATCCCCCTTTGGCGAAAACTTGAACCGTTGGGGCGGCGGCTTTTGCCTGTGCGAAATCCTTTCACCGCCCTTGCGTACGGTGCGATCTGGGGGTGGCTGCCTTGCGGACTGGTCTATTCCGCAGGGCTTTGGGCGGCATCTTCCGGTGGCGCGTTTGAAGGTTTCTTGATCTTAGTTATGTTCGGGGTGGGGACATTTCCTGCTATGATGTCGACGACGGTCTTTTCCCGCTGGCTTGCAAGCATGATGCGTGGTCAGGGGGCGCGTCGAGTTATTGGCGCGGCGATTGTCATTATGGGGATTGTCAGCCTGGTCTATGTCGGCGGTGCCGAGGGGGATTGTCCTACGTGCGAAATTCAATGAACGAGAACGCCATGGAATTCGATCAGTTGTTTATCGGGGAATCGCCGGAGCTTCTCGCCGTTCTCAGAACGGCGCAGGTCGCCGCAGCGGCCGACGTGACTGTCCTGATCCAGGGTGAAAGCGGGACCGGCAAGGAATTGCTGGCGCATGCCATCCACGATCACAGCAAACGCGCGGGTGGCCCCTTCGTGGTCATCAACTGCGCGGCCCTTCCCGAGGGCCTTGTGGAGACGGAACTGTTCGGTCATCGCAAGGGGTCGTTCACAGGGGCCGAGCGCGACAATCTGGGGCGGATTCGCGCCGCAGAGGGAGGAACGCTTTTTCTCGACGAAATCGGCGAGCTGCCCCTTTCCGCGCAGGCGAAACTCCTGCGTTTTCTGGAAAGTGGCGAGTGCCAGCCGGTCGGTGAGGCCCGCACAGTTCAGGTGGATACACGGGTTGCCGCTGCCACCAATCGTGATTTGGCCGACCTTGTTCGCGAGGGTCGTTTCAGGGAAGACCTGTTCTATCGTCTGAATGTCGTTCCGCTTGAACTGCCCGCCTTGCGTGAGCGGACGGGCGATCTGCCGCTTCTGATGGCGGGCCTGACAAAGATGTTTGCTGAAACCCATGGCGTTGAAGCCCCAACATTCAGCCGTGAAGCGACAAAAATCCTGCGCGGCTATGGCTGGCCCGGAAATATCCGCGAGGCGCGGAACTTCTGTGAACGCATGGTCATTCTGATGGGAGGGCGTGTTGTGCAGCCTGATCATCTGCCGCGTGAAATCAGCGATGCGGTCTCTCGGCCGAAGTCGTCCGCCGGATATTCAATCAGTCTGCCTGATGGCGGGCTTAACCTTTCCGAGCTTGAGGAAACCTTGATACGTCAGGCGCTCGAAAAGGCGCGCGGAAACAGAAGCAGGGCAGCGCGGCTTCTCGGCCTGACCCGAGACACCATGCTGTATCGGATGAAGAAGTACGAGATTGCCTGAACCAGGCAATCCAGCGCAGCACATCAAGGCATGAAAAAAGCGGGCGGTGTCCAGGACACCGCCCGCTTTTATTGTGTGGGCATATGAGGCTCTGACAGATATCAGTGCTTCATGGGCATTTTCATGGATCCTGCGCCCATCGCGCCAGCGGCCTTGACGGTCACGTTGATGGTGACTTCGCCGGCGTTCTTGAAAACAAGGGTCAGCGGGAAGGTGTCGCCTTCCTTGAGGGGGGCATTCAGGCCCATGAACATCACGTGGTCGCCGCCCGGCTGAAGCGCCGCCAT
>JAPHTL010000275.1 GCA_026193355.1 Rhodospirillales bacterium | reverse complement strand
TCCTGTTCGATGGAGCCCGATTCGCGAAGGTCGGAAAGTTGCGGTCGCTTGTCCTCGCGCTGTTCGACGGCGCGCGAAAGCTGGGACAGCGCGATCACGGGAACCTGCAGTTCCTTCGCCAGCGTCTTGAGGCCTCGGGTGATTTCGGATACCTCCTGAACGCGGTTGTCGCCGCGGGACCCGGCGGCGGCGGATATCAGCTGAAGGTAATCGACCACGATCAGCCCCAGATTGTGCTGACGCTTGAGGCGTCGTGCGCGGGTGCGCAGCGCGCTGACCGTCAACGCCGGGGTATCGTCGATAAAAAGCGGCAGCTTGTAGAGCTTCTGGCTTTCCACAACCAGTCGATTGAACTGGTCGTCATGCAAAAGTCCCTTGCGCATGGAATCAGAGGAAATGCTGGTGCGTTCGGAAATGATACGGGCCGCCAGCTGTTCAGACGACATTTCCAGCGAGAAGAAACCGACGACGGCGCCTTCCTTGCCATCTGTTTCCAGATGAACGGCGGCAGCATTGTAGGCGATGTTGGTGGCCAGCGCCGTCTTGCCCATGCTGGGGCGTCCGGCGAGGATGATCAGGTCCGAACCGTGCAAACCGCCGAGCTGCTGGTCGAGATCGGTCAGCCCCGAGGTGACGCCCGCCAGACGACCTTCCCTCTGGTGGGCGATTTCGGCGACCTTCAAGGCTTCCATGATCGAATCGCGGAAAGAGATGAAGCCGCCTTCCGTTTCGCCCTTGGTCGCCAGATCGTAAAGCTGCTGCTCGGCCTTCTCGATCTGCCCCATGGCGCTGATCGCGATTTCGCCGGAGAACGCCTCGTTGACGACCTCCTCGCCGAGGTTGATCAGCTGACGTTTGAGGTAGAGGTCATAGACGATTCGCCCGTATTCCCCGGCGTTGATAATCGTTACCGCTGATTCAGCCAGTTCCGAGAGGTAGCGGATTCCGCCGACCTCGCTCAGGGTTTCGTTACGCTCGAAAAGATTCTTGAGCGTTACGGGATTAGCCAGTTGCTGCCGTTCGATCAGGGTGGAGCAGGCGGCGTAAATATCGCCATGCACGGGGTCGGCGAAGTGCTCGGGGCGCAGAAACTCCGAAACCTTCTCGTAGGCCTGATTGTTGGCGAAGATGGCGCCCAGAAGGGCTTTTTCCGCCTCGTAATTGTGGGGCGGCGTGCGAAAAGCAGACGAAGCGCTGCTTCGGTCTTCGAGGGGGGCGATGGGTGTAACGGTCGAGTTTGAAGATGTCATGGCCGGAGAATATCGAAACCAGGGCGCGGATAGAAAGGATATTCCCTGTGGACAGGGTGTAACGTGTGCATAACTGGTCTGCGATGCCCGCCAAAAGCGGTCACTGGATCGATAAAGTGGCGGATATGCAGGCCCTTGCGGGCACGTTCGGAAAGCGTAACGTCATTACGGGAATATGCCCGGCAAAAGAAAAAGGGCGCGCCGCAAAAATGGGCGCGCCCTCAATCTTGTTTCGCAGGCCGGGGCGGGTTGACCGTCCCGTCGCAAGGAAAAGCCTACTCGGCCGTTTCCGTATCGCCGGCGTCTTCGTCGAAGCCTTCTTCACCTTCCGCTTCATCGAAAAGTGCGGCGTTCTCGACTTCTTCCTCGATCTCGTCCTCGTGGGCGGAAACCACTTCGCCGGTCTTGGCCTGGATTTCGGCCTCTTCCCTGGAGCGGGCCACATTGGCCGTAACCGTCACGAAGACCTCCGGATGAAGGGCGACGCGCAGGCTGAACAGGCCAAGAGTCTTGATCGGATGCTCAAGGACGACCTGCTGACGGTTGATGCTGCAACCGCTTTCGGTCACGGCAGTCGCGATGTCGCGCGAGTTGACCGAACCGTAAAGCTGCCCACTCTCGCCGGCCTGACGGATCACCGTCACCTTGAGGCCATCGACCTTCTTGGCCACCGCTTCGGCTTCAGCGCGGAGCTTCAGGTTTTCGGCTTCAAGCTGCGCGCGCTGTGTTTCAAAATGGCCCCTGTTCGCCTCGGTCGCCCTCAGCGCCTTGCCATTCGGCAGCAGGAAATTACGTGCGAAGCCCGGACGCACCTTTACGACGTCGCCCATCTGGCCCAGCTTCTCGATGCGTTCCAACAGGATCACTTCCATCACTCGTCCTCCCGGTCATTTTCCGCTTGCCCAACGCGTTGGCGGATGTTGACCCATTGTTCGACAAATCCCAACCCGGTAACCAGCACCGCCAGCCATCCGGACAGCAAAAGTAAAATCACGTAAAACACGCCCAGGGACGCCCCCGGATAGGGTGTTTTCCGCGCCAGGACGTGGACAACCGCCAGTCCCAGGAAAAAAAACGGCACAGCCAGAACCAGCGCCAGGTTACGTCCCAGGTGTTCCATTTCGCCCGTTCCCGCCAGAGCCAGCGCAGCCGACCCGACGAAGGCCCAAGAACACCATCCCGGCAGTTCAAGCCCTGCAATGCCCGGGGTGGGGCGGATGTTTCGCCCCGACCGCACCAGCGCCCATTGCGCCAGCGCGGCGTTTACCGCCGCCATCACAAGCCAGGACGTCACCACCGCCGCAGGAAACATCGGCGCGATCATCCCGACCAATTCGGCCCTTTCCGGCTCCGAAGCCATCGGCACCATTTGCGAAAACGCCAGATTGAGGCGTTCACGCATAAACCCTTCAAGTCCGCCGCTCTCTCCCCCTGTGAGGATCAGGGCGGCGACAATCAGAAGTCCTGCGCCCAACCCGGTGAGGATCGCAATAATCGAACCCACCGGATACCATGCCACGGCTCCGCCGTTCATGTCGGGCGTCTCCGTGACCGGTTGGCTCAGCAGAGCCTGCCGGACCACAAGCCAGGCGGGTAACGCGTTCAATATCGCGTAAAGCCCGCTCGGCAACGGTCCTGCGAACAATGCGCAAGCCACGGTCCCGGTCAAACCGGCGATCAGCGTTGCGCGTTGTCCAACCCCAAGGCCCACAAGATAAAGGGGCAAGGGGGCCAGATACACCAGAACCAGCGCAAAACCCGGCCCTGCGGTGACCGAGAGGGATAGAAGGGCGCTGGTCAGGCCTGCCCCGATACTGATCAGCATGTCCTTGGACATCCCGCCCTCGCGGCTTATGCGTTTTGCCCTTTCCGCCGACATT
>JAPHTL010000102.1 GCA_026193355.1 Rhodospirillales bacterium | reverse complement strand
CGGACCGTGCGATAGAGAACCTCGCCCTGCTCGGTCAGGATGAGGCCGCGCGCATGACGGTGAAACAGCGTGGTGTTCAGGCTTTCTTCCAGCGCGCTGATCTGCCGGCTGACCGCGGATTGGCTCAGACTTAGGGAATCCCCCGCATGGGTCAGGCTGCCAGCATCGGCGACAGCATGGAAAATGCGCAGTTTGTCCCAGTCCATAGCTCAGCGTTTCCGGTAAGGGTTGGGAGATACCCGGCGCCATACAGCGGCAAAAAAGATGGCCTTCGCCTCAGGCATGACCGTTGAGCCAGCGCTCGGCCTCAAGCGCGGCCATACAGCCTGTCCCGGCGGCGGTTACAGCCTGTCGGTAAATGCGGTCCTGCACATCGCCGGCCGCAAAAACGCCGGGAATGTTCGTCGCCGTGCTGTCTGGTTTGGTGATGAGATAACCGCTTTCGTCCGTATCAAGGCGGTCCTTGAACAGTTCCGTGTTCGGCGTATGGCCAATGGCAACGAAAACGCCATCGACGGCAAGGTCGCTCATCTCTCCGGTTTTGACATTTTTGATCCGGACACCGGTAACGCCGGGTGGGTTGTCGGTTCCGACAACTTCCTCGACGACACTGTCCCAGAGCATTTCGATCTTTTCGTTGGCGAACATGCGTTCCTGCATGATCTTTTCCGCGCGCAACTCGTCGCGACGATGGATCACAGTGACCTTGGAGGCGAAGTTGGTCAGAAAGATCGCTTCCTCGACGGCGGCGTCACCGCCGCCGACAACGCAGATCGGTTTGCCACGATAGAAAAAGCCATCACAGGTTGCGCAAGCGGAAACGCCGAAGCCCTTGAATTTTTCCTCAGTCGGAATGTCGAGCCACCTTGCGCTGGCGCCTGTGCAGATAATAAGGCTGTCGCCGGTATAAATATCGCCGGAATCACCCGTCAGGCTGAAGGGGCGGGAATCGAGGTTGGCGGCAACGATGGTGTCTTCGAACATCTTGGTGCCGACGGCTTCCGCCTGGGCCTGCATCTGTTCCATAAGCCAGGGACCCTGTACGGGCTCGGCGAAGCCGGGATAGTTTTCAATGTCCGTCGTGATGGTCAATTGACCGCCGGGTTGAAGCCCACGCACCAGAACCGGTTGCATATTCGCGCGTGCAGCATAGATGGCCGCTGTATATCCGGCGGGGCCGGAGCCGATGATGAGAACCTTGCTGTGATGGGTGGCCATTGCTTTATCGTCCCCTGAACTTTCTGTTTTCTGGCGTTGCTACATTAAAAACATGGCGACGGTGGCGCAAGGCGCAAGCCCATCGGCAACTGTAGCGGAATGAAAGAAAAAAGGGGCCGCGGATGCGGCCCCTTTCCAAAGAAGACGACTAAAGGTCTTCGCTGTGCTTGGACAGGTATTCAGCGACACCGTCCGGCGAGGCGTTCATTCCCGCGTCGCCCTTGTTCCAACCGGCGGGGCAAACTTCGCCATTCTCTTCATGGAACTGAAGCGCCTCAATCATCCGGATGGCTTCGTCGACATTGCGGCCGAGCGGCAGATCGTTAACGACCTGGTGGCGGACAACGCCTTCCTTGTCGATCAGGAAGGTGCCGCGCAGGGCGACGGCGTCGTTGATCAGTACGCCATAATCCCAACTGATCGACTTGGTCAGATCTGCAACCATGGGGAACTTGACGTTGCCAAGGCCACCCTTGTTGACCGGGGTATTCTTCCACGCGAGGTGGGTGAAGTGCGAATCGACGCTGACTGCAACAACCTTGGTATTCAGCTCCTCGAACCGCTTCATGCGGTGGTCGAAGGCGAGAATTTCGGACGGGCAGACAAAGGTGAAATCGAGCGGATAGAAGAAAACAAGGCCATAGGAACCGTCGAGGTATTCCTTGAGGTTGAATTCTTCATTGATGGAATTGTCGGGCATGACGGTCGGCGCCGTGAAATCGGGGGCCGGCTGGGTAACCAGAACGCCACCGCCCTGGATGAACAAATCGTCGTCGGACATAAAATGTCTCCTCGTTTCGTTGGGTGCATGTCAGGAGAAGCGGAACTTTAGATGTTTTGGAAAGCGAAAGTCGAATCGCAAAACGTCAGTACGCCATAGCCTGCTGTTCTCGGGTTTGTAGAGGCGTTATAAATTGTCGTTTAGCCCATTGCAAGATTAAGGTTAATCAATAGATAGTATTTTAATATCAAAGCTTTGTGAACGCCAAACCCGCGTGCTGGGAAAGCAAGAAAAAGCGATACTTCCTTGCGATATTGTTCTCTGCATGCAATATTATTACGTGAAAATGTAATTTCCTTTCGCAATCATCTCTAACAATTCTGAGTTCAAGGGGACGCCATGCAGCGGGTGAAGCTGGACAAGATCGACAGGCGGATTCTGGTGGATCTCCAGGACGACGGCCGCATGACCAATGTTGACCTTGCGCAACGCGCGGGCATTTCGGCGCCGCCCTGCCTTCGGCGTGTACGCGCGTTGGAGGAAGCGGGGTTCATCCGCGGCTATCACGCCGAACTTGATGGCGCGGCCTTGGGCTATAATGTAACGGTTTTCGCCCACGTCGGACTGTCAAGTCAGGCAGAGCGCGATCTCAAGGCTTTCGAGGATCTGGCGGAAAGTTGGCCCGAAGT
>JAPHTL010000171.1 GCA_026193355.1 Rhodospirillales bacterium | reverse complement strand
TCCGGGGAGTGGAGGGCCGCGTCGATTCTTGACATCAGTTCCGGGTGATTGATGTCCACCTTCAGCGCGACGGCAATGGATTCAATCATATCATCGGCCATCCGGGTCAGGCGACGCGCCCAGTTCCGGTCATAGGTGCGTTCAGATTCGCGAATGAGGGCCAGGGCGTGTTGGCACTGGCGCTCGACAAACTCCAGTCTTTGCAGCTTATCCATGGACATAACACCCTTCCTTTCAAAATCTCGATCCCAGGGCATCTGGTTCTCAAGACATTCCGCAAATTACGGGCGGGTACGGAAAGTCGTCCATGTAGGCTAAGGCCACATTTATTAATATTGTGTATACTTCACCAAATACACTTAAAGCAATTATTGTTTGTTTATTCTTATTTACTTAAAATTTTAAGCATTTTTATGCTTATATTTGTCATTCGCATACCTTCACCCACAACCAACAACAGCAAGAAGGCGTCCTGCCCTGCCCCTGTTCGGCATGGTGATCCTGACCGCGATCTCAATGATCCTATTTTGTTTTGCTTTTGTTCTGGTTTTGTGCGATACAGTAACGGTACCGTCACCTGGGAGAAGAACCATGAACCCGATACGATTTGCCGCCGATTTCGCCGCGATCAGCACCCTCTTCACGGCGGGATATGTCTGCCTTCTCGCCCTTTGAGGGACCAACGACGGGATCAGGCTTCGGACTGGTCGTCCCGAATCGGGCGAGGCCGACCCTGATCGTCGATGGCGACGTAGGTGTATTCCCCTTCCGTGACCTTGACCCGGTTGTTCTCGTCGCGTTTACGCAGAACCCAGACTTCGACCAGAACCGTTATCGACGTAGTCCCAATACGCATAATGTCGGCATAGCAGCACACCACATCGCCTACATTGACCGGACGATGGAACTTCATGGCCTGGACCGCCACGGTGGCGACACGGCCACTGGCCACCCATTCCGCCGTGACGCCGCCCGCAATATCCATCTGGCTCATCAACCAGCCACCGAAGACGTCGCCGTTCGGGTTGGTGTCCGACGGCATCGCCAACGTCCGGATGGCCAATTGCCCCCGCGGCTGGGCGTTTTCAACTGTCAAGGCCTGAAACCTCCGCTTATCCACAATATATGGTGATATTTCGTACCCGGCGTACTGTATCATGCTTGCCGTAAGCGTCGTGCAATTTTATAACAAGGCGATGATGCAGGATCTGTTCGAAAACGATAAGCCTTCCCGCAAGGACGAGTATACCGCCAAGGACATTGAGGTCCTTGAGGGGCTTGAGCCTGTCCGCCGCCGTCCCGGCATGTATATCGGCGGCACGGATGAGCGGGCGCTCCATCACCTTGTCGCCGAAGTTCTAGACAACTCGATGGACGAAGCGGTGGCGGGCCACGCCAGCCGGATCGATCTGGAACTGGGCCTTGATAACAAGGTCACGGTCCGCGACAACGGGCGCGGCATTCCGGTTGACCCCCATCCGAAGTTCAAGGACAAGTCGGCGCTGGAAGTGATCCTCACGACGCTCCATTCGGGCGGCAAATTCGGTGGCAAGGCCTACGAAACGTCGGGTGGTTTGCACGGCGTCGGCGTTTCCGTCGTTAATGCGCTGTCCGAAGAATTTCGGGTTGAGGTCGCGCGCGATCGCGCCCTGTGGTCGCAGTCCTATGTGCGGGGCGCTCCGCAGGGCAAGCTGGAGAAAGAAGGCGCTGTCCAGAATCGTCGCGGGACAACGATCATCTTTCGCCCGGATTTGCAGATTTTCGGCAGTCGGGCGCGCTTCAAGCCATCAATGCTTTACCGCATGGCGCGCTCCAAGGCCTATCTTTACAGGGGCGTTGAGATCCGCTGGTCGTGCGACCCTTCCCTTTTGGCCGGTGATGAAACGACGCCTGCGGAAGCGACCCTTCATTTCCCCGGCGGCCTGTCGGACTATCTGGCCGGGGCCATAGAGGGACGTCGAACATTGACCCCGTCGGCTTTCGCGGGCGAGGCGAAGCTACCGGATGGCGCGGGCAAGGTCGAATGGGCGCTGACATGGCCCGATGACGACGAAGAAAACTTCTTCAATTCGTACTGCAATACGGTGCCGACGCCGTTGGGGGGCACCCATGAACAGGGTTTGCGCGGCGCCCTTTCAAAAGGGCTGAGGGCCTACGGCGAACTCGTCGGCAACAAACAGGCCCAGAAAATCACCGCTGATGATGTCATGGCCAGCGCGTGCATCATGCTCTCGCTTTTCATTCGTGATCCGCAGTTTCAGGGGCAGACCAAGGAAAAGCTTTCAACGAACGAGGCGACGCGCCTTGTCGAAACGTCGGTTCGCGATCATTTCGATCACTGGCTTTCCGCCGAACCCGCCGTTTCGGGGAAACTGCTCGACGCCATGATCGAACGCGCAGAGATGCGCTTGCGGAAAAAACAGGCAAAGGAGCTCAAACGTCAATCGGCGACGCGGCGGCTTCGCTTGCCTGGAAAGCTTACCGACTGCACCAGCACCAATCGCGAAGGAACGGAAATTTTTCTGGTCGAGGGCGATTCAGCCGGCGGGTCGGCCAAACAGGCCCGTGACCGCAAGACCCAGGCCGTTCTGCCGCTGCGCGGAAAGATCCTGAACGTCGCCAGCGCAACGGTCGAGAAAATGCGCGCCAATCAGGAAATATCGGATCTGACCGAAGCGCTGGGCTGCGGTACGCGTGGCGCCTATTCCGAAGATGACCTGCGTTACGATCGCGTCATCATCATGACCGACGCCGACGTCGACGGGGCGCATATCGCCTCTCTGCTGATGACATTCTTCTATCAGGAGATGCCCGAACTCGTAACCAACGGGCATCTCTATCTGGCCCTGCCGCCGCTTTATCGAATCAGTCAGGGCGGCAAAACGATCTACGCCCGCGACGATGCGCACAAGGAGGAACTCATGCTCAAGGAGTTCGGCGGGCGCGGGAAGGTTGAAATCAGCCGCTTCAAGGGCCTGGGCGAAATGCCGCCTGCGCAGTTGAAGGAAACGACCATGGCCCCAAAGAATCGCACATTGCTGCGCGTCACAATTCCTTTTGGCCATTCCGATGAAGATATTCAGGACGCTAAAACAACGGCCGTTCTGGTTGACGATCTGATGGGCAAGAAAGCGGAAAAAAGATTCGCCTTCATTCAGGAGCACGCCCGGTTCGTCGACGACATCGACGTCTAACCCCCCAGCGTCGGGTTAAGCGCGCGCAGGCTCCACTCAGCCCTGGGGTTGCAAAAGAGGCGATCCCTCAGGCGCGACCACATCCATTTTCTTGCATTCCTCAAACACACGGGCCTTGCAGTTTTCGCATTTGCCCTGCTTCTTGAGAACGCGGTGCAGTGAGGATATGGCGGCTGTTTTTTCATCAAAGAAGTGCGTGTTGCCGATATCCCTGATCAGATGTGAACGGCTGATTTTCTCATACACGCCCGGCTTCACCTCGGCGAAATAAAGCCCCCCACCCATTTCCTCAAGCCGTTCCGCTTCATGATGCAGCATTTCCGACCCTGACAGGTCGATCAGATTGACCCCTGAACAGATAATCAGGATGTTCGAGATTCCCTCCTTGTCGGAAATCTTCTGCAAGGCCTTTTGCATGTGGTTCAGCGATCCAAAGTAGATCGACATGTCGATGCGGACGATCTTCAGGTATGGACATTCGATAAGCGGCTTGGACGACGTGTCGATCAGGCTTTTCTTCTTGTAGACGGGGTCATAGCCGGGCGCCAGGGAGATGATCGCCGGATAGGACGTGCGGCCGAGGAAAATGACCAGCGAAAGAAGAACGCCAAGATAGATCGCAAATTCCAGCTCAAGAAACAGGGTTGAACCCAAGGTCGTCAGCAGGATGGCCGTTTCCGACTTGCTCGACCTGATCACATGCACGATCTGCTTGAAATCGATCAGATTGTAGGCGACCAGCAAGATCACACCGGCCATGGCCCCGGTCGGCAGATAAACCGCCAGCGGCGCAACCAGCATCACGGCGACCATCAGGAACACGGCGGCGAAAATGGCCGAAAGAGGGGTCTGCGCACCCGCCGAATAGTTGACGCCGGAACGGGTGAACGAACCGGATCCCGCATAGGCGGAAAAGAAGCTGCCCGCCACATTGGACAGCCCCTGCCCGATGAATTCCTGATTGCCATCGATCTGTTGATGAGACTTTGCCGCGATGGACCGGCTGATCGAGACAGCTTCGATCAATCCCAGCAGGGCGACGGCGAAGGCCTCGGGCGCCAGCATCCTGATCGAATTGAAGGAAATATCAGGTACGGAGAGCGGCGGTAAGTGCCCGGGAATGGCGCTGACCATGCTTATCCCACTGGCCTTTCCGCCCAGAAGGTAGGCAATCACCCCCCCGATCATCAAGGCGATCAGCAGGTTTGGCAACTTCGGGAAAAACCGCTTGGCCGACAGGGCGACGACCAGTGTGCCTACGGCTACGATCAGCGTATCGGCATGGACAATGTTGAGCTCGTTGTACAGATCGACCCAAGTCAGCAGGAAGGATTCGCCCTTCGGGACCGGAACGCCAAGAACGTTCTTCATCTGGCTGGTGGCGATAAGGATGGCCGCGCCGGCTGTAAAGCCGACCACGACGGTATGC
>JAPHTL010000190.1 GCA_026193355.1 Rhodospirillales bacterium | reverse complement strand
CGCTGGATGTCGCGGGCGACTTCCGCCGCGGGGCGGCCACCGACGCTCTTGACCGGCACGATGCCGCCCGGATCGACCACCGTCACCTTCCAGTTGTCGCCTGTATCCCCGATCCGTTCGAAGGCGTAGTTGTCCGGCTTGTTATCAAGCCAGACGAAGCCGTTGCGGTTCAGTTCCCGGTTCGCCTTGTCGAACGCGGTCAACTGGCCCGGCGTCATCTTGCCGCCGTTCTTGGCGATGGTCGTGTCCGCCATTTCACCGACCTTGCGGTTGATCTCGATGTGCGAGACGGGTGTGCCGTCGGCTGCAGTGACGACGTAGCTGTCGCTGCGCTCCACGATGTCGATTACGTTGCGGTCGACCTTCGCGCCGGCCTTGCCCTCGATCACCCGGCGCCCCAGTTCGTCCAGCGCATGCCCGACCGGTGTTTTCTGGATATTGGTGATTCGCACGACCTTGCCGGGATCATCGCCTTTCACGTGGACGTTGCTGGTGAAGCCTTCCTTGCCGAGGGTTTCCTTCTCGACGGGAATGGTGACGTCGCGACCCTCGGATGTCTTCAGGGTGATGTTCCGTTTTCCGCCTTCCTCGACGATGTCGGTGACGACCGCCGTTTTCTTGCCGCTTGGCATCGGTTTTGGCGCAGGTGCAGGCGAAGGCGCGCCTTGCGGCTTGAGCCGCACCGTACCGGTCACGTCCTCTGCCGCCGCAGCGGTGGCCCCGAACGCGTTGGGCGGTTCCGGTGGCGGCAGTTTTCCGGTCCCCGGCGGCGGCAGTCGCTGCGTCACATTTGGCGGCAGTTCGGACGGCGGCAGCCTCTGGGTTCCCGGTGGGGGCAGGTCTGGCGGCGGAAGCCGCTGCGTCACATTCGGCGGAAGCTCGGACGGCGGAAGCTTCTGGGTTCCCGGTGGCGGCAGGTCGGGTGGCGGCAATTTCTTTGTGCCCGTCGGCATGGGGGCCGCCTTCGCCAGATCCCCGGCCCCGGCCACCGCGGGCGGCGGGATGCGGACGGTCTTGGTCAGGTCTTCGATGGCTGCCGTGCCTGGTGGCGGCATGTGTGCCGTACCGGCCAGTTCCGCCGCCGTTCCCTTTGTCGCCGGCGGTGGCAGGTTGAGGGTTTCGGCCAGCTCGGCGGCAGTAGCGCCTTTGGTCGGCGGGGGCATATGAACCGTTCCCGCCAATTCCGCTGCCGTCCCTTTCGTCGCCGGGGGCGGCAGGCGGACGGTTTCGGCCAGTTCTGCGGCGGTTCCCGCCGTTGAGGGCGGCGGCAGTTTCGTCGTTGCCTTCGACAGGTCGGCCGCCGCTTCTGCCCCGCGTTCGGCGGCGCGCAGGACGTCGGAGGCCTTGTCCGCGACTCTGGCCGTCTCGGCCGCCACCTCGGCGACCTTCGCCAGCTTGCCCAGCTTGCCGACCCCGCCGATAAGGATTGTGGGATCGACGAAGTTTTCGCCGATGAACTCGCCGACCTTTGTCGCGGCCTCGAAGGCGTGGCCAGCGGATTTTGCTTCCTGCGCCTCGCCGATGCGCACAACCGCCTGTCCGGTGTCATAGATCTCCTTGCCAAGGCCGAGGACCATGTTCATCCCCATGCTGCCGGGGTCGTCGATGACCTGATCGACGAAGTCCTGATTGTCGGTACCGAAGAAATTGGTGCGCGCGCCAAAGACCAGCTCCATACCCATCTCGGCCGTTTCGCCGATGGAATCGATGGGCTCCCAGACTACCAGCTTGCCCAGACCGACGAGACCCTTCACCGCGCCCTTGGCGACGCCATAGGTCATGCCCGCATCGGTGGCCAGCCGGACCGTCGTTCGATCGTAGACTTCCAGCACCGCGCCGGAGACCGAGAAATCATCGCCCTTGACGTCGACCGCGTTGACGGCGGTCCGGATGTTTTCGTTCTGGCGGGTCAGGGCGTCGCCGACGAGATTTTTGTCGGTCATGCGCTGCTCGGCCCGCCGCTCGATGGCGTCTTCATCGCCGATCTCGTACAGGCCATCAACCAGACTGTCGTGGACCAGTTCGCCGCGCTTCGATTCGACGATCTTTTCCAGGGTGCGGATGTTGGAGGCATCCAGCGTGCGCATCTCGTTCTGGGCGGCTTCCAGACGCTCGATGGCCTCGCGGTGCTTCGCCGCCGCGCTTGAATCGCCGCGCGCGGTCGCGGCGCGCATCGCCTTGCGTTCCTCGGACATGCGTTCGATGAACGCCTTGTCGCGGGTTTCCGCCGCCGCCTCGGCAAGCTTTAACTGTCCCTTGGCCTCGGCCAGCCGGTCGACCCGGCGCTGGACCTCGCGCTCCCGCGCCTTTTCATCCAACCCCCACTGCTGGCGGGCGACCTCGCGCGATGAGGTGATCGCCTCGTCGCGCAGGCGGTCGAATTCCTTGATGTCGGCGGCCAGCTTGCCCTTGGCGACGCGGATCTTTCCTTCCAATCCGCGAATTTTCTGCTGGTCCTCGGCGCTGAGCAGCAACTCATCCTTCGCTTCGGCCAGTTGCCGTTGCATGGTCTTGATTTCCTCGGCCCGCTGCGTCAGCCCCTCTTCGGTGAAGTTCTTGTCCTTGACGAAGCGGTCGAGCGCGTTGCCCGCGTCGATCGCCTGCGAGCGGGCCTCGGAATAATCGGTGACGCGCAGGATGCGCACCTGTTCGTCGATCGACAGGTTGTCCCAGTTGGGGACGTTGTCACGCATCCACTGGGCGCGTTCGCCGGATTTCATGTCGCTCCAGAACGTGCTGCTCGGCGGGTTTTCCAGCATCGCGCCGAAGGTCTTCTGCTGTTCGGCGCGGAGGGCCTGATCCTGCTCCGCCGCAACCTCCGTCGCCTTTGCCGCTGCGACGTCCGCCGTCTTGGCAGCCTCGATCCGGCTGGCTGCCTCGGCGGCCTTTTTCTTTGCTTCGGCCTCCTTGCTGGCGGCGTCGGCGTCCAGTTTCTTGACTTCCTCTGCGATGGCGTTGCCATGGGCGGCGCGTTCCTTCGCCTCGGCGTCTTCCTTCTGCGCTTCGCGACGCTTGTCCGCCGCCTGGCTTTCAAGTTTCGCCGCATCCTCGCGCGCGTTGGCCGCCGCCTGTCGGGCGTTGTTCGCCAGGGTCGTATCGTTGGTCTGGCCGGCGACGGTTTCGTAACGCTGGGCCGCCTTGCGGGCCTTGGCTGCCTTGTCCTCGATGGCCTCGGCCTGTTCGCGCATGTTGTCGGCGCGCTGCGCGGATGAATCGGCCAGTTCGTTCCATTCTCCGGCCTGCCGCTTGCGCGTTTTGCCGTAGGTATCCGCCGCCTTGCCGGCCTCTTCGGCGTCGCGGGCGGCTTCTGCCGCTTCTTCCTTGGCGGCTTCGGCATCCTGCTTCGCCGTGCGGGCGGCCTGGAATTTCTTGCGGGCGTCGTCGCGGGCCTGCGCTGCCTTGTCGCGCAGGGTTTTCATATCTGCCGAACCGACGGGTGCGGTGGCGGGCGGCCTGGGTCTTGGGGTTCCTGTCGCGGCTGCCGTCTGCACCATCCCTGCCGCGGCGGCGGTCGCTTTGGCGGCATGGCCCTGAATCTCCTGCGCGACCGCAGCGGCCCCCGTCGCCGGGGTCAGGGGCGCGGCCTGTGCCGGCGGGGTTGGTTTCGCCCGCTCATGGGTGGCCCCGACAGCCGCCGCCATCTGTTGGGCCGGGGGCGCGGCGGCCTGTCCCGGTTTCGCCATCAGGTCCTTGGGCGGAGGCTTGTTCTGCAGGCTGGCCACCTTCTGCTTGGTGGTGTTGATCTGGTCGACCATCCCGGCTACGGATTCGCGCGCGGCGTTCCACGTGACCGCGCCGCCCAGCGACGTTGCCTCGACCGATACCTTGCCGTCCGCCACCGTGGCGTCGATTCCCATCTCCTTCAGGCTGGCGGTCATCTCGCCCGTCGCCTTGCGCAACGCCTCAAGCCGCGCCTTTTCCTTCGGCGAAAGGTTTCCGCCCTTGGCTTCCAGCCCCTCCATCTCGCCCGCCATGCGGGACAGCTCCATCTGCGCCTGTCCGACCACCTGCACCTGCTGGCCGAGCTTCGCCTCGTCGATCTTGCCGTCGGGGCCGCGCGGCAGTCCCTTTGCGTAGTCGTTGATGGCGTCGTTCATCGCCGTCACGCCGCGGGCCAGACTTTCCGCATCCGAAAGGGGGGCGAACTTCTGAAGCTCCTGCTCCGCCGTCGCGATGTCATTCAGCGTCTGTTCACGCGCCTCGCGGTACCCATCGGCGAAGACCGGGCCGCGCTGCATGGCGTCTTCCATCGCCTTGTCCATGTCGGACAGTTTCTGCTCGGCGGCCGCTTTCTGTTTCTGCAACTGGTCGAAGCGGTCGTAGGCCGCGCCGGATCCCTCGGCGACCTTGCCGCCGGCCCCGTCCACCGCCTGATCAATGCGCCTATCGGCGGCGTCAAGGATGTCGATCCGTTCGGCAAGTTGCGTATCGGTCAGCCGTTCCAGTGACTGCATTTCGCGAAAATCGTTGACGAAGGTATCGACGGCTTCCTGCAGGCCCTTGCCTTCGCCGCCATGCTTCTTGGCTTCGTTCAGCTTGGCTTCGAGGCCCTTCGCCTGTTCGTTCATGGCGTCGAGCTCGGCTTTTGAGGCCCCGGCCTTTCGCGCGTCGGAAATCTTCAGCTCTTGCTCAGCAAGTTTATTCGCCGCCTCCTGCACCGCGATCTGGCCACCGATCTGGGTCTTGGCCTTGGCGTAGTTGTCGTATTCCTCCTTCAAGCCCAGTTCATAGGCCTTGGCTTTCACGGCCTGTTCCCCGGCCTTGCTCGCCATGTCCCTGGCCTGATCGAGGTTGCCGTTCAGGCGGTCGATCTCGCGCTGTATCGCCGCATCTTGCTTGGAGCCGGAGCCGCCCTTTTCGCGCAGTTCAAGCTGCTGATCCTTGAGCTTCTGCAGGTCCTGCTCCAGCTGCCCGACCTGCTGGCGCGCGGCCTGATCGATCTTGTCGGCTTGGTGGGAGCGGAATTCGTCCTTCGTCATGCCGATGCCGCGATCCTTCATCTTCTCCAGGCGGTCGGCGTCGCGCTGATAGTCCTGAACCTGCCCCTGGAACTTGGCCATATCGGCCTGTAAGCGGCCTTCGGCCTTGGAAAGGTCGTTGATGGCGCGGGAATTCTTCGCCCGTTCCGCCTGCTTCGCCTTGCACTCGGCGCTACGGCAGTTGGGATCGTTCTTGCGCAGATCGCCTTCTTCCTTACGCAGGCGGCGTTCTTCCTCTTCCCGCATTTCGCGATCGCCCTTCAACTTGGTGCCGCGCTTGTCAAGCTCCTCGCCTTCCTCGTTGAGCTTCTCGCCCTGTTCCTTGAGCTTGTCCTCTAGGTCCTCCTTGGCCTTGGATTCTTTCGAGCGTTTCTTCTTCTTGTCGCGCTTGTCCTTGGCTTTCTTTGCCTTGTCCTTCTTGTCCTTGATCTTTTTCTTTTTTTTCTCGGCTTCCTCCTCGGCGGCTTCCTTGGCCTTCTTCTTCTGTTTCTCCAGTTCTTCCTCGGCTTTCTTCTTGGCCTTGCCGGCGGCGCCCTTGCACAGGTCGCCGAAGCACTGTCCGCCATCGCCGGATGCGATACCCGGACGGCCTTCCTGCTGCTTTTTCACCAGCGCGCCGAGCAGGTTGATGGTGTCCATGGAAACGCCGGGGTCGGAAACGACGGAGGGGCCGCCCAGGCCGTCGATCGGTTGCACATCGCCGTAGCCCATGCCTGATTTGGCGCGGGCCTTTGATCCTTCGCGCGCGGCCTTGGCAGCCTCATGCTTTGCCCGCGCCTCTGCCTCCTTGCGGGCGCGTTCGGCCGCATCGTCCACGGAGGCCGGTTGCGAGGGGGCTTCTTCGGGCGGCGGTTCCTCCGCGCTGGCCGGTTTCTCGGGCGGCGCCTCTTCGGGCTTGTCGGTTGCGATTGGCGGCGGCGTCGGTTCCGAAGTCGCCGTCGATGGCGGCGGCGGCGTTGGTGTCGATGTTGTCCCGCCCGGTACGGCGATGGTCGGCGGCTGATTGATCGTCGGAGTCCCGGTGACGGTGGCCGGCGCCGTCGGTGGTGTAACGACGCCCGTGGTCGGTGGTTTGATGACGGTTCCCGTTGTCGTTCCCGGATTGGGCATGGCGCCGCCCGGCATGGCCGGCATGCCGGTCACGGTTCCTGGCGCCGTGGGGGCAGGCTTGACGATGGTCGGCGGCGTATAGGTCGGCGTGGTGGTCGTGGGCGGCCGGACGACGGTCGGCGTGTCGCTGGGGATGACAATCGTTGGCGGCTGGTTGATCGTCGGCGTCCGGGTGCCCGGTTGGATGTACTGCTGGGCCTGGGTCGCCTGGGTTGCGGGTCTGGCCTGGGTCGCTATTCCCGGTGTGCCATAGGTCGGCAGGGTTGGCGTCTTGACGACGGATGGTGTGCTGGGTGCGGACTGGATGACGGTCGAGGGAGCCCTGTACTGCTGGGTGGAGGTTTGCGCCTGGACGCCGGAAACATTCAGGACAAGGCCGAACAAAAGGGCCCCCGTAAACGACCATACCCCGGCCTGCTTACGGTTCCACTCGCATGGCCCTGTCACGGCCTGCGGCGTGCCTGGCGTTCCGCTCCTGCGAATGGTCCCAAACTCCCTTGCCTATTTGGTGCGTGTCTATTTGGTGACGGTGACGACGAGATCCCCCCGTGCCGGTTTGTCGACTTCCAGCGGTTGGAAGGCCCCGAAGGCGATCTTCGGCGTGACGCTCTGCACCTCGACCAGCCCCAGCGGTTTCTTGCGGATCATCAGAACCTCGCTGGTCGCCGGATCGGTCAGCTTCTTGACGATCCGTTCGACCATGAAGGTGTCGCCTTCCTTGATCCCCGAGGACGACCCCGCGTTGATGTAGACCTCGCCGTTGTCGAAATCGACGACCTGTCCTGTCCAGGCGGTCGCCTGCGCATTGGCGGCGATGGCCTGAACCGCGCGGGTGATCGCCTTGCGCGCCGCGCCGCCCAACGGCGTGTTGTAGAACTGGTTGGTGCCGAGGCTGACCCCCTGATAGCCCAGCGACAGATCAAACCCCGAGCTTTCGATCGGTTCGGAGACCCGATGGGTTTCCAGCACCCGGCCGCTGGTCGTGTCGACCACCCGGAAATCCATGGCGACGTTGCCCGATGCGCTTTGCCGCGACAGGGCTCCAGATAACAGATTTCCAATGTTGCCGCCCGATGCGCCGAGCGAGAACCCGCCGCCCTTGTCCTCGCCGCCGAATTCGGTGACCGAGCCGATGATCATGAACTGCACGCCGACAAGCTGCCCCAGATCGGGGCCGGTTGTTTCGGTTGTGACCTTCTGTCCCTTCAGTTCCTGTTCAGTGAGGATCTGCTGCAACTGGGCGCGTTCGACGACGATGAAGCGCTCCGATTCCACCAGCGCCGAGGTCAGCATGGCGGCAAGGCCGCCGCCGATGTCCCAGTTGCCGTACTTGGCCGTGAAGGCGCCGATGGCGTCGAACCGCCCGATGGCGACCGTGCGCTTTGGTCCCGCAATTTCGGGGATTTCCTCGGTCAGGATCTTCGCGTCTTCGTCGGAACCGGACTGCGCCAAGGCAGGCGGAGAGAAGGCCAGTGCGAACAGGGTCAGGGCGATCGCGGCCCCCGTCATCCGTTTCGGAAAGAATTCCGGCATGGTTCTACCTCCAGTCTGGTCAGCGTTGTTCCTCGTTACGCGTCAGCGGCGAACCGGACGCCATGCACCCGTCGCCTTGTCGATTTCGTATTCCTCTACCAGTGAGCCATCGACAGTCACCACGGTTGCGTTTACGGATTTGTCTCCCGCCTTGACCGCGCCGACCTTCAGGCGCGGATTGCCCTGCACCATCAGCCGGTATTCAAGGATAAGGCGGACGGACTTTTCGTTGGGGCCTTCGGGACCATAGGCCGCAAGGCCCATGGCTGGGACAGGGGCAAGGATACCCTGCGCCGCTTGCGAGGACTCCTCGGCCCGTTGCTGAACGGCCATATCCTCGATGATGGCGCCAAGCCTGCGGATCGTCTGGCGAAGTTCGTGGTAATCGATGTTGCGCTCAAACCCGACGTTGGGGTCGGCGATGGTGGGGTATCCGAGGTTTGCCCCGGCCCGGGCTTTGGACTCCTCGCGCAACTGCTTGGCGCGGGCGGAATGATCGACATCGTCGCTCCATGCCGGTGAGGCGGCAAGAAGCGCCAAGGGCAGCACGAAAGCGACGGCGACGCGGAAAAGGCTATTCAGGCGACCAGGGTCAACGCAGAACGCGCAGGGACTTCTCATGGTCAAACCCCCCCATTCAGCTTTTTGTCTGATTAGGCGATTATTCTACCATCTTTTTGTATGCAAAGTTGAGTCCTCAATGTCCCGGCCGTCTTTTCAGTTCTTGCCCCCATCTGGTGCTGTTGTTTCCGCAATGCGGGAAGAGGTTCAGTATCGTTGATCGAAACGTCCGATCTTGGGATTGTTCAGGCAGGATAGAACCCGAAACCGGGAAGAACGGATGCCAAGGCTCGACGCCAATATCACAATGATGTTCACCGAGTTCGATTTTCTCGACCGCTTTGCCGAGGCCGCAAAGGCCGGATTCACGGGTGTCGAATGCCAGTTTCCCTACGCCTATCCTGCAGAAGCACTGGCGGGTCGCCTGCGCAGCGCCGGTTTGACGATGGCGCTGCACAATCTGCCAGCCGGTGACTGGGCGGCGGGTGAGCGCGGCATCGCCTGCATGCCGGATCGAGTGGCGGAATTTCGCGAAGGTGTGAAAACGGCGATTGTCTATGCCAAGGCCCTTGGGTGCCGGCAGGTCAACTGCATCGCCGGGGTTCTCCCTGCTGGCGGCGACAGGCGGGAAGCCCTTGATGTTCTGGCGGGCAATCTTCGACACGCCGCTGGCGAACTGAAGGATGCGGGTATCCGATTGCTGCTGGAGCCGATCAACGACCGCGACGTTCCGGGATTTCTGATCAACACGACGGGGCAGGCGTTGGATGTCCTCGACGCCGTAGGGTCGGACAACCTGTTCCTGCAATGCGACCTTTACCATATGGCGATGATGGGTGAGGACATTCCCGCCGTTCTCGCCACCCATATGGAGCGCATTGCTCATTTTCAGATCGCCGATTGCCCCGGCCGCCACGAGCCGGGAACCGGGACCATTCCATTCAACGACCTGTTTGCATTGATCGACGATCTTGGTTACGGAGGCTGGATCGGCTGCGAATATCTTCCCGCCGACGGAACCCATGAGGGCCTTGACTGGATCACACCCTATCGGAAATCAGGAAGGGTGGCGTAGACTATCGCGATGCAGAGAGACGCAGGAGCAACCGTGAACGACCCTAAAGCGTTTTTACGAAGCCTTTTCGATGCGGCGGTGGCGGCAGCCTCCGCTGAACGGTCCGTTATTCCCAACCTGCCGCCACCGCCGAAGGGGCGGACCGTCGTGGTCGGCGCGGGCAAGGGCGCGGCGGCGATGGCGCGCGCGATGGAAAAGGCCTGGACCGGTCCGCTTCAGGGACTGGTCGTCACCCGCTATGGCCATACGACGCCGTGCGAACGGATCGAGGTGGTCGAAGCCGCCCATCCCGTGCCTGACGCCGAATGCCCGGCGGCGGCGCG
>JAPHTL010000189.1 GCA_026193355.1 Rhodospirillales bacterium | reverse complement strand
GCGCGGCCCGCTTCTTCGGAATTGAAGATTATTCGTAATGGGTTGACAAAAACGCTGGTCGTTACCCTGGCTGCGGAAAGGATTGCCCAGCACACCATCGGTTATGTGGTGACTTTCGATGATATGACGGACCTTCTTTCCGCACAGCGAAAGGCGGCCTGGGCGGATGTGGCGCGCCGTATCGCCCATGAAATCAAAAACCCGCTGACCCCAATTCAGCTTTCTGCGGAACGCCTGCAAAGGAAATACGAAAAGGAAATAACCAGCGATCCGGAAACGTTCGCAACCTGCACACAAACAATTATCCGGCATGTGGAGGACATCGGCCGAATGGTCGATGAGTTCTCGGCATTCGCCAGAATGCCGGAGCTTGTCATGGAGAACGAGAACCTGTCAGAGTTGTGCAGACAATCGGTTTTCATTGAACGTAACAGGGATGATCAGATCACATTCGAATTGAACCTCCCCCAGGACGATGTCATTCAGAAGATGGACGGCCGTCAGATCGGCAGGGCGCTGACCAACATCCTCAAGAATGCATCGGAGTCCCTGATCACAGACGGGGATAAGGCCGCACCCGAGGCAAAAGGGGGCTGGATAAGGCTGTCGCTTGAAACGATGGAAAACCGCAATGTCATAACGGTTGAAGATAACGGACGTGGACTCCCCGTGGAAATCCGGGACAGGCTAACCGAGCCCTACGTCACGACGCGTGACAAGGGAACGGGACTCGGGCTGGCGATTGTAAAGAAAATCATGGAAGATCACGGAGGAGAACTCATCCTGGAAGATCGCCCGGGAGGTGGGGTGATCGTTTCTCTGATCTTGCCCTTTGGCGAGACTATGGATGAAGACGACATGCCAGACCACCATACAAATGATGATCCGATGACGACAGCAGCAAAGACGATGATCCATGACACGTGAGATTCTGATCGTCGACGATGAGGCCGATATCCGGACGCTCCTGGCCGGCATCCTCGAAGACGAAGGGTTCGAAACCAGAGAAGCGGCAAACAGCACGGAAGCGCTTGAGTCCGTCGGGGCCAGGCGCCCAAGTCTGGTGCTGCTCGATATCTGGCTTCAGGGAAGTGAGATGGACGGCTTGCAGATCCTTGAAACCTTGCGCGCGGATCACACGGACCTTCCCGTCATCATGATGAGCGGCCACGGCACAATTGAAACGGCCGTTTCGGCGCTAAAGACCGGCGCATACGACTTTATCGAAAAGCCGTTCAAGACAGACCGGATGATGCTGATCATTGAGCGTGCGCTGGAGGCGGACAGATTGCGGCGTGAGAACGCCGAACTCAAACTCCGCGTTGCTGGCGATATTGACCTTATCGGGTCATCCCCGGCCATAACACAACTTCGCCAGTCGATCGACAAGGTCGCCCCGACCAACAGTCGGGTTCTGATCAGCGGCCCGGCCGGTTCCGGCAAAGAGGTTGCCGCAAGACTTATCCATATTCGTTCACATCGGGCCGATGCGCCATTTGTTGTGCTCAACTGTGCAAGCATGACGCCAGAACGGGTGGAAGAGGAACTTTTTGGCGTCGCCGGAAATGAGACCGGAGAAGGCGGAGGGGCACACAAGACAGGTACTTTTGAACGGGCCCACATGGGAACGCTGTTTCTGGACGAGGTTGCGGAAATGCCCACGGAAACCCAGGCAAAGATCGTCCGGGTTCTTCAGGATCAGACATTTTACAGGCTTGGCGGAAAAACACCGATCAAGGTTGATGCCCGCGTCATAGCCGCGACCACCCGAAACCTGTCAGAGGAAATGGCCGCCGGAAAGTTCCGGGAAGACCTGTATTATCGTCTCAGTGTCGTTCCGATCGCGGTGCCCGCCCTGACCAGCAGGCGCGAAGACATCCCGTTTCTGGCGGATTATTTCATGAACCGATTCGCCGCCTCCATCGGGCAACCGCCCCGTACCTTCGCGGATGACGCGCTGGCTGCCTTGCAGGCCTACGAATGGCCCGGAAATGTGCGTGAATTGCGTAACGTCGTCGAAAGGCTGCTCATCATGGCGCCGGGCGCTTCGGGAGAAATGCTTCAGGCATCAATGCTTCCCTCGGAAATCATTTCAAAAGCCCCGGAATCGCTTCGGATGGAGAAGGGAAGCATGGTCATGACGCTTCCCCTGCGGGAAGCCCGCGAGATGTTCGAACGCGAGTACCTGATGGCGCAGGTCGAAAGATTCGGTGGGAATGTCTCGAAAACGTCCGAATATGTCGGCATGGAGCGTTCGGCGCTGCACAGGAAACTCCGCGGGCTGGGAATCCAGAGCGATGGAAAGACGAAAAACGATGCCTGATACCCTAAACGTCAGGTTTGCCCGGACAGGAAAGGCTCGAAACCCATGAAGGTCATTGTCTGTGGCGCCGGTCAGGTCGGCTCCAACATTGCCCGCTACCTCGGCATGGAAGATAACGATGTCACGGTGATTGACACCCGGCCGGAGCTTGTACGCAAGCTTACCGACAGTCTTGATGTACAGGGCGTCGTTGGCCATGCATCGCACCCCGATGTGCTCGAACAGGCCGGCGCTGGCGACGCCGACATGTTCATCGCGGTGACCTACGCCGACGAGGTCAACATGGTCGCCTGTCAGGTGGCCCACTCACTGTTTCATGTGCCGACGAAGATCGCGCGCATTCGCCATCAAAGTTACCTCAATCCGATGTGGGGAGACCTGTTCAGCCGCGATCACCTGCCGATCGATGTGATCATCTCGCCTGAAATCGAAGTGGCGCGCGCGGTAACCCGCAGACTCAGCGTTCCGGGTGCGTTCGAAATGATTCCGCTTGTCGGTGACAAGGTCAAACTGCTCGGGGTTCGGTGTGACGAAAACTGCCCGCTCGTCAACACCCCCCTGCGACAGCTTACGCAGCTGTTTCCTGACCTGAACATCGTCATCATTGGGCTGGTCCGCGATGGAAAGGCCATTGTGCCGACCAGTGACGACCAGATGCTTGAAGGTGACGAGGTCTATTTCGTCGTGGACAGTCAACACGTAACGCGAACAATGGTCGCATTCGGCCATGAGGAAAGCGAAGCACGGCGTCTTATCGTTTTTGGCGGTGGGAATATCGGCCTTTTCCTGGGGCTTGAGCTGGAGCGCGACTATCCCTGGGTCAACACGAAGATCATCGAAGCCGATGCCGAAAGGGCGGAATTGATCGCCAAGGCGCTTCCCAATTCAACAATCATTCATGGCGATGTGCTCGACCCGGATATCCTTGAGGAAGCCAATATCACGGCTGCCGATACAGTTGTTTCGGTCACCAATGACGATGAAACCAATATTCTTTCGTCGTTGCTCGCGAAACAGACCGGCCAATCGCGCCAGCGCGTGATAACCCTCGTCAACAAGGGAACGTATGAAAATCTGGTGACAACCCTCGGCATCGACGTCGTCGTCAATCCGCGCGCAATCACCGTTTCAACAATCCTCCAGCATGTCCGTCGTGGACGCATCCATTC
>JAPHTL010000085.1 GCA_026193355.1 Rhodospirillales bacterium | reverse complement strand
CCCCTTCCCGTTTTGATCGAGAACATTCACGATCAGTGCTTGCTGGCCAATGACAAGAACCTGGCATCCTGCCTGCGGGTCATCTGCCTGAAGTACATCAATATCTATACCGAGTGATTTTCCGCCGAAGATTGTGGGCGTTACGTGAACCGGCCATTGATTGTGGGCCTATTCACGGAATTTTGTGTTGAATAGGTTGGTTTGCTTCGGTTGAGGTGGTAATTAGCGCTGCATTTTAACCTCGAATCATGGTAAACGCCTGTCTTGGAGTGCGTTGAATAAAGGAGGATGGCGTGATAGCCGCTTTGGCGAAAACGAAAGAAGGTGTCAAACGCAGGACGATTGCCTTTTTTGAGCATGACGCCGCTGGCGGTATTGTGCTCATGACCGCAGCCGCCCTTGCGCTAATGCTCGACAATTCGCCGCTTAACTGGCTGTACGATATGTTTCTTGAAACGCCGGTCGTTATACAGATCGGCGTCCTTGTCATCGACAAGCCGCTCCTGCTCTGGATCAATGATGGCCTGATGGCGATCTTCTTTTTCCTCGTCGGTCTTGAAATCAAGCGCGAAATTATCGAGGGGCGCCTTTCAAGCCCGCAGAAAGCGTCTCTTCCTGTCATTGCCGCGCTTGGCGGAATCATCGTGCCGGCCTTGATCTATGTCGCACTGAACCAGGGTGACGCCGAAGCCCTTCGCGGATGGGCCATTCCTGCGGCAACCGACATCGCCTTTGCCCTTGGCGTTTTGGCGCTTTTGGGGTCACGCGTTCCCGTGGCGCTCAAGGTTTTTCTGTTGGCCCTCGCCATCATCGACGACCTTGGTGCGATCATCATCATTGCCCTGTTTTACACATCGGAACTTTCCTTAAGCGTTCTCGCCATTGCGGCCGTCGGGATCAGCGTTCTGGCTTATCTGAATTATCGCGGTGTCATGCGGGTTGCGCCCTATCTGGTGACCGGCGTGATCATCTGGGTTCTTGTGCTGAAGTCCGGCGTTCATGCGACGCTTGCCGGTGTTGTCATCGCGCTGTTCATTCCGATCAGGGGCAAGGATGAGGGAGATGCAAAGTCTCCGCTGAAGGAAATAGAACACGGCCTGGCCCCCTGGGTGGCGTTCGGCGTCATGCCCATTTTCGCCTTCGCCAATGCGGGCGTCGCGCTGTACAGCCTTTCAATCGAAAGCCTGTTCGAGGGTATTCCGCTGGGCATCGCCCTTGGCCTTTTTGTCGGCAAACAGATCGGCATCATGAGCTTCGTCTGGGTGGCGGTAAAAACCGGCGTTTCCCGTTTGCCCGATGACGTCAACTGGGTGCAGATGTACGGCGTTTCCATCCTTGCCGGCATCGGCTTTACGATGAGCCTGTTCATCGGAACATTGGCCTTTGCCAGCCAGGAACATGCGGCGGCTGTCCGCATCGGTGTTCTTGCCGGATCAACGATTTCGGCGATTGTGGGCTATTTCATTCTGCGCGCGACTCTGGGGCGCGCCAGGGGTGAAAATGTTTCCGGGAATGATGGAAACGAAGAAACCGCCGACAGCGCAAAAGCCTGAGACTCAACATTCCTGTCGCGCCTCCCAACAAAAGGAGGCTCACCTGACTTTGTCACCGATTATGGTGATGCCGGTTGTGCGCTGTTGCCGCCATGGCATATGGGCGCTGCTTCCACTTTGAATAACACTAATCCGGAGGGGTAAGCCATGAGCAAGGGATGTTTGGGGCGCTCAACTACTTGGATCATTACCTCGCGCCCTCGAAATGCGTGTTTGATGGAAAGCGCAGCGTGCGGGTGAGCGTTGACGGAGAGGGGCAATGCGCCCCCTCCGTTAACGTATCTAGGACTTGGTTTTGGCTGAGTCCGTATCGGAGGCTTTCTCTGCCGCCGAGGTCTGCTGAACGGCTGCAGGAGCGCCCTTCGTTTTGTCATCTGCTGGATTTTTGTTTGTGGCGTCCTGCGTCGTCGAAAAACTTTTGAAGGACATGTGAGTCCCTTTCATCAATGCAGAAATGATTTTCCGCATTCATGATTGTATATTGTTCTGGTAATCACATCAATAAAATACAAGAAATAACAAAATAACTATTTCTTTTATTGTGTAAACACAAATAATATAAAAACTACAATTCCTTAATTAAATCAGCGGTGTGCGCGGTTTATTTTGCGTTGTTTTTT
>JAPHTL010000141.1 GCA_026193355.1 Rhodospirillales bacterium | reverse complement strand
TCGCTATCCGGCCGTTATCGGCAAGCGTGACCCGCACACCAGCCTGTTCAAGAATTTCCCTGGCGACCTGCCGATTAATCTCATTGTCATCAACAACGAGCAATCTGGCTCCAATTACATTGACAGCGGCAGCGGCTTCTTCGGCCGCCACAGAATCCACTCTGGATATAACTTCAAGACCGAATGCCGTCATGACGGCATCAAGAAGGCTTGAGGCAGTAACAGGTTTGTTCAAAACCACATCAAGCCCGGCATCGCCGGCGACTTCACCAAGATCCCCCTTGTCGTAGGCGGAAATCATGAGGACCTTGGGCGTTTTCGACAGATTGCGATCGCCCTGGATAGTCTTCGCCGTCTCAATGCCGTCAATACCGGGCATCTGCCAATCCAGAAGCGCAAGATCGAAGGGCTCACCTTGTTCGGAGGCAGCCTTCAGAGTGGCAATGCCCTCCTCACCCGATGCTGCAGAAACAACATCAAAGCCGAACTGTCTTAGCTGCCGCTCAAGGATGTCGCGCGCCGTTTCGCTGTCATCCACCACAAGAATACGTTTGGAGCGTAATGGTTCTGGAATATCAAAATGCCGTTCCTGATCGGCTTCCGGGTCAACCCCGCAAACGATGGAGAAGCTGAATGAACTGCCGACACCAGGCTCGCTTTCAACATCGATCGCGCCGCCCATTTGCTCCACCAGTTGGCGACTGATACTCAACCCAAGGCCCGTGCCACCATATTTGCGTGTGGTTGAACCATCGGCCTGGGTAAATGCCATGAACAGCTTTTTCTTCTGATCCTCCGTCAGGCCAATCCCCGTATCGCGGACGGAAAACCCTATTTTCGCCCGATCACCATCACGCCATAACAACTCGGCGGAAACAACGATCTCGCCTTCGTCGGTAAACTTGGCGGCATTGTTGGAAAGGTTGATAAGAACCTGCCCAAGACGAAGTCCGTCGCCGATCAAGGTTGATGGGACGTCCGGATCGACCGAGACATAAAGTTCCAGCCCTTTCTCTTCCGTACGGACGGAGATCATGTTGATCACATTATCCATGACCTCCCGCAGATCGAACGGAACCGTCTCAATTTCCAGCTTACCGGCTTCGATTTTCGAAAAGTCCAGGATGTCATTGATGATCCCCAATAGCGATTGCGACGAATGGCTGATCTTGCTCAGATAATCGTGCTGCTTTGGGGTAAGTTCCGTGCCCATGGCGAGGTGACTCAGCCCGATGATGGCGTTCATCGGCGTTCTGATCTCATGGCTCATATTGGCCAGGAACTCACTTTTGGCCTGTGTCGCCGCCTCGGCGCGTTCACGCTCAAGGGCGCTTTCCTCTGCAAGGTCGCGCAGGTCGGAGGCCTGGCGCTCGAGTATTTCCCGACTGGATTGCAACTCCTGCTCGGCGATCTTGCGTTCCGTGATGTCATAGACCCAGCCGTAGAACCTGTCCGCGCCTGCTTCTGTCGGCTCGAAGCTGACAAGCCCCCAGAAGGGCGTTCCATCGGACCGGAGCATCTTCACCTCCCGATCCTGAAGACGCCCCTCCTCTTGCAGAATTTCCTTGATGTAATCGCGGTCACCCGGGTTGAAATAGAAATCCCTCGCCTCTGAATCCAGCAGCGTTTCCTCGTCCGTCCCAAGCATTTCAGCCATGCGGGCGTTGACGAATTCGAACTTTCCGTCACTCGACACAATGGTTGTGCCGATCGGACTGGTTTCCATGATCCGGCTCAGGCGGTCTTCGCTTTCGCGCAGGGCGGTTTCGGCCGCTACCCGCTCGGAAATATCGCGGACGGTTCCCAGGAACTTGCGCCGATCCCCGACGGTCATCTCGGAAACCGCAAGGTCCATCGGGAACCGACGACCATCCTTGCGCAAGCCTTCAACTTCACGGCCGATGCCGATGATCTTCTTCTCGCCCCTCTCCATATAGTTGGACAGGTAGCCGTCGTGTTCGTCCTTGTATGGCTGCGGCATCAGCATCTTGATGTTCCGGCCGACAACCTCGGCGGCGACATAGCCGAATATCTTTTCCGCGCTGGGGCTGAACAAATCGACCAGCCCCTTTTCATCGATGACAATGATTCCATCGACAGCGCTGGATACAATGCTTTTCATGTGCTCTTCGCTGTTGCGAAGGGCCTCTTCCGCCTGCTTCCGGACCTCGGCTTGCCGTAGCGAATTTATGCCGTAGGCAAGATTGTTGGCCAAATCCATGAGAAGACGGACCTCGCCCTCATCGAAAGCGTCCGATTCGGCAGCATAGATGTTGAAAGCACCGAATGCCCTGCCGTCGCGCAGAAGGGGAACGCCGACCCCGGATTTATAGCCCCGCGCCTCGGTCGCCGCCCGCCAGGGGGCCAGACGATCGTCGTCAACTTCCATCACGCAAGGGCGCGCCTCACGAATCGCCGTGCCCACCAAACCCTGGCCATGAACGTTGTCCGCGTAAGAAACCTTTATGCCATCCACATACCCTTCGTCGCCGTAAGACGCGACAGGTTTGACGCTTTTATCCGCATCATCCTGCGCATAGCCGATCCATACCATTTTGTAGCCGCCAACATCGACGACAAGACGACAGATTTCCAACAGCAGATCATCCTCCGTCCTGGCCTGCAGGAGGGTCTCGCTTGATTTGCTGAGGACGGACAGAATGCGATTGCCCCGGATCAGGGCCGCTTCCTTGGCCTTCAGTTCAGTGATATCGGCGCGAATTCCGACGATGCCGCCGCCCGCGGTCTTGCGTTCCTCAATCCTCAGCCATCGCCCATTCCCCAGAAGCTGCTCGCGAACGCCCTTCGGGTTTTTGTGCGACATGACCCGGTCGGCTATCCACGTTTCCTGCGCCTCATGATCGGTCCCAGCCTCTACATACTGGCCGTGTTCAACGCCGTAACGAATGATCTCCTCGAATGTCGCACCCGGTACAATTGCGGGGGCGGATTCTGCATAAATATCCCGATAAGCCTCGTTCGACAGAATCAGGCGGTCATCGGCATCGTAGATGACGAAACCTTCAGGGATGGTTTCAATCGCCTCACGCAGGCGTTCCTCGGCCGCCTTGCGGGCGCGCTCAGCCTCTTCGCGTTCGGTCACATCATGAACCACGCCAATCATGCGAAGCGGAGCATTGTCCGTTCCGCGAAAGACCTCGCCCGCTTCATGAACAAAACGTATCGTTCCGTCGGGCCGCACAATACGATGATCAACGGCGTAGGGCGCATCACCGGCAACGGCGGCATTCACGGCTGATGTCACCTTTCCAACATCATCGGGATGCAGGTACGTGAGAAACGCCTCGTAGGTGGCGTCGAACTCCTGTGGCTTCAGGCCGAAAATCCGGTAGATCTCATCCGACCAGACCAGCCCGCCGCCAACAATATCCCAGTCCCAGGTGCCAACCCCTGCGATGGCCTGGGATTTTTGCAACCGTTCCTCGCTCTGGCGCAGTTCTGTCTCCGCAGCCTTGCGCGCCGTGATATCGACGACGGTTGCCATGATGATCGTTTCATCGTCACGCTGGACGTGGCTGAGAGCCACGTCGACCGGAAACTCCGCCCCGTCTTTACTGACAGCGTACAGTTCCAACCCGGCCCCCATCATCCTGTGGTCCGGAGATTCATTGTATTTCTCGCGATAAAGCAGATGCGTCTTGCGAAAGCGTTCAGGAATGAGTTTCTCGATCTGCATGCCTTCCAGATCTTTGGGCGCGTAACCGAAAACTTTCGATGCCTGCTCGTTGGCGTAACGAATGCGCCCATCGGGGCCGACCGCAAGCATCGAGTCTGGCGCGCCACGGAACATGAGGTCGATATCGCGCAGGGCCCTTTGCGCCGCGTGTTCCGCACGCAAGGACCAGCGCAGGAACAGAATGAGCAACCCGCCGATACCGATGATGATGGGTAACAGAATGTAACCGTATTTGAGGAACCGTATATTGTCGGCGACCGCCAACTCCGTGTCGTTGCCGACTCTCAACCGGTTAGTCTCGATGTTGACGTCAAAAACCGACAAGCCTTTCAGCGCCGACCGGTCGTCCACAGCAACAAGCGTGTCGATCTCCTCCGGGGATAACCCCGCATCGATCGCTTCGCGAACGACTGCAATGTTGCCTGCATAGGCGTCGACGGTGCTCCTGACATTTTCCAGGGCCAGGGCTTCGGCCTCATTCAGGTCCATACTTCGAAGCAAGCTGATCGCCCGACGAACCTCCTCTACGTCACCCTCAACAACCGCAATCAGTGACTCGTTCCGGCGCAGGACAAGGTTCTTGAAATTGTGGATGAGGCCGCCATAGCCCATGTGTGTATGGATAGCGTCAAGAGCTTCGGAAAACTGAATGGCGTTCTGACTGTAATTCGTCCAGTTGCCCTGAACGTTCTGCACCCTTTTGATCAGGGCGTCGCCATAAAGAAACAGGGCAATGGTCGCCAGGACCGTAAGCACCGCGGTGACCCAGGATGCTCTTTTGTATCTCTTGCTCTGCATAGGACCTCTGTCAGCGGGTTAATCGTCCGGCACTTGGCAATGAGTCACAGGATGGCGCAGGCGCCTTGAACCAAAGATTGTACGCCCATTGCCTGATTTCATCCTAAATCATCAACGAATTTTAAAAAATGATTGAGCGTCACGCCGGTGAAAAGGTCCGATTCATCAGAAGGTTATGTGAACAGCAGCATGGGCGAAACCCATAAATCCGACTATTTTGATTGGTTTTTTCTGGAATCGTGCTTTTTGATGTTGACTCATCTCAAATTTACCACTTGAATTACCCAATCATTTTTGTCGGGTATTGTTGCTGAGAAGGAGAACGACAATGAGCGCAATCACCAGTTATCGTGTAAAGCGTAATGGCAGCCTCTGGGTGCATCTGCGGAACGGTAAGGAACGCGAAGCGACACCGAACGAGTGGCTGCACCTGTGGAAGGAAGATCCCGCACTGACAATTTCGCTCGCAGCGCGTAACTGACGAGAATTGGTGAATGGCCGAAAAGAACATAAAAACAGATGACCAGTGGCGGGCGATTCTCAGCCAGGAGGAGTTCCACGTCTGCCGCAGGAAAGGAACGGAGCGCGCCTTTACCGGCGCGTACTGGAACGACAAGACGCCGGGAACCTACGTTTGCACATGCTGCGGAACGCCTCTTTTCTCATCCAGGGCGAAATTCGACTCTGGAACAGGATGGCCCAGCTATTGGGAACCCCTCGCGCCCAACGCGGTCAACGCTGTTCCCGACAACAGCCTTTTCATGCGCAGGACGGAAGTTGTCTGCGCCGCATGTGACTCACATCTTGGACATGTGTTCGATGACGGGCCAGCGCCGACGGGAAAGCGCTATTGCATCAATTCCCTGTCGTTGAAACTGATTTCCGACGCCATTCCCAATGATCAGGATGGCGAAACAACAGGGGATGATGCCTAGGCATCCTCGGCCGCCCCGCCCCCGGATATTCCGTTCAGGGGTACGATTACAATCTCAAC
>JAPHTL010000162.1 GCA_026193355.1 Rhodospirillales bacterium | reverse complement strand
CGGCCACGCGCTTTTCGCCAACTATCTGCAAATCCACCACGTACCGGGCAGCGGTGAGTTGGCCGTTTTCTGCGGCGCGCTGATCGGCGCCGGGTTGGGCTTCCTGTGGTTCAACGCTCCGCCCGCCATGGTGTTCATGGGCGACACAGGTTCGCTTGCCATGGGTGGTGCGCTCGGTGCCGTCAGTGTTGCCACGAAGCACGAACTGGTTCTGGCGATCGCTGGTGGGCTGTTCGTTCTGGAAACCGTATCGGTGATCGTGCAGGTCGCGTCTTTCAAACTGACCGGCAGGCGCGTATTCCGCATGGCGCCACTGCACCACCACTTCGAAAAGAAGGGGTGGGCGGAACCGACCATCGTCATCCGTTTCTGGATCATCGCCGTCATTCTGGCGTTGGTCGCCCTTTCCACCCTGAAGCTGCGGTGAAGGAGGAACAATGATCGACCTTTCCTTCCTTTCAGGCGCACACACCGCAGTCCTCGGCCTTGGCCGGTCGGGCATGGCGGTCGCGCGCGCGCTGGTCAGGGGAGGGGCGATGGTCGCCGCATGGGATGACAACTCAGGCCGTCGCGCCGAGGCGCAGTCGGCAGGCATCCCCCTGGTCGATCTGCACGCGCGGACGTGGCAGGAGGGGGACATTCTGGTTCTCAGCCCAGGCATACCCCATACCTATCCCGCGCCACATCCGGTGGCGGCTGCGGCCCGCGCTGCAGGCTGTGCGATCATTGGCGATGTGGAGCTTCTGGCCCGCGCTGCGCCGGACGCGCGTTATGTGGGGATCACCGGCACAAACGGAAAATCGACGACGACGGCCTTGCTCGGCCATATCCTCCAGTCCGTGGGCGAGGCCATTCAGGTGGGCGGGAACCTTGGCCCGGCTGTCGCCGATTTCAGGGTGATGGGCGCCGAAGGCGTCTACGTCCTCGAGATGTCGTCCTATCAGCTTGAACTCGCCGACTCTCTGGCCTTCGACGTTGCGGTCCTGCTCAACATCACGCCCGACCACCTTGATCGTCATGGCGGGATGGATGGCTATATCGCGGCGAAACGGCGGATCTTCAATTGCGGCAGGAAAGACCAGACGGCGATTGTCGGCATCGATGATGATCTCTGCCGCGCAATGCGCGATGAACTTGTGCGCGACGGGAAACGCCGCGTCGTGCCGGTATCCGCCAGGGGGGCGGTTGCGGGCGGTGTCTATGCCGATGGAACGCGTCTGATCGACGATACCGATGGTGAAAAAGTTGACGTCATCGACCTTGGCGGCGTGATGGCCCTGCGCGGCCGTCATAACATCCAGAATACGGCGGCGGCGTACGCGGCCGCCCGCGCGTTGGGGATCGCACCGCAGGCGATTGTATCCGCGATTACCGGTTTTCCGGGGCTGGTCCATCGCCAGCAGGTGGTCGGCATCATTGACGGGGTCACCTATGTCAACGACAGCAAGGCGACCAATGCGGATGCGTCCGCCCGCGCGCTTTCAAGCTTCGACAACATCTACTGGATTGCCGGTGGCCGTCCCAAGGAAGGCGGTATCGATGATCTGGTCGGGTCGTTGTCCTCGGTCCGTCACGCGTTCCTGATCGGCGAGGCCGCCGAGGCCTTCGCGCAGACCCTGAAAGACAGGGTACCGACGACCCTGTGCGGCGATCTGAAAACGGCGGTCGGGCGCGCCAGCAGAGCCGCCCTTGACGGCGGGGCGGGAGGCGTCGTTCTTCTGTCTCCGGCCTGCGCTTCGTTCGACCAGTTCACCGATTTCGAGGCCCGCGGCGATGCTTTTTGCGCCTTTGTCGATGCCATTCCAGGCGAACGTTCAGAGGGGGTTGCGGCATGAGCGCGACATTCTCCAGAACGGATAACAGCCTTGTCGGCCGCTGGTGGTGGACGGTGGACCGCTGGGTGCTGGCGGCCCTGATCGGCATCGCCGCAATCGGCGCGGTGCTGGCGCTGGCGGCGACCCCTGCCGTGGCTGAACGGCTTGGGTTCGAGACCTTCTATTTCGCCCGGCGTCAGTTCATTTTCCTGCCGGTGGCGCTGGCCATGATGATCGGCATTTCCCTGCTCACGCCTTCGGGGGTTCGCCGGTTTGCTGTGGTGGTTCTTGCGGCAGGGCTGGTGTTGACGCTTGCGACGCTTTTCTTCGGCAACGAGGTCAAGGGCGCCAGTCGCTGGCTGCGCCTTGGCGGCATTTCCCTGCAACCATCGGAATTCGTCAAGGCTTCGTTCCCTGTCGTAGCCGCATGGCTGTTCGCAGCGCGAAGCCTCGACAAGACGTTTCCGGGCCATGCCCTTGCCGCCGGGCTGTTCGCCCTGTGCGCGGGGCTGATGCTTTTGCAGCCGGACGTGGGCATGACCATCGTTCTTTCCGCGGTCTGGGGTGTGCAATTCTTTCTGGCGGGCATGCCGATGATCCTTGTGATGATCATCGGGGCGATCTTCATCGGCGGTGGCATCACATCGTATTTCGCCTTCGATCACGTGCGTTCGCGCATCGATCGTTTCCTCGATCCATCGGCAGGGGACAGCTATCAGGTCAGCCGTTCGATGGAAGCATTCATGAACGGCGGGATGTTCGGCACCGGTCCGGGCGAAGGAACGGTGAAAGCCGTCCTGCCCGACTCCCACGCCGATTTCATTTTCGCCGTCGCGGGTGAGGAGTTCGGATTGTTCGCCTGTCTGTTGATCATCGCGCTTTATGCCTTCGTGGTGCTGCGCGGCTTTTCGCGGATGTTTCAGGAAAAGGACCTGTATGTCCTTCTCGCGGTGGTGGGCCTGCTGGTTCAGTTCGGCCTTCAGGCGATCATCAACATGGCCTCGACCGTGCATCTCATCCCGACAAAGGGAATGACGCTTCCGTTCATCTCTTACGGTGGATCGTCGATGCTGGCGGTCGCCATCGCCATGGGCATGATGCTGGCGCTGACCCGCTGGCGCCCGGGAGGCGGCCCATGACCGTCGCCACGAAACCCCTGGTCGTCCTGGCGACGGGCGGAACCGGCGGTCACGTTTTCCCCGCCGAGGCGCTGGCTGCCGAACTGGCGAACCGCGGTTGTCGTCTGGCGCTGGTCACAGACCGTCGCGGCGGCGCCTATGGCGGTCGTCTCGGGGCGATCGAAACCCATCGCATCCGCGCGGCCGGGATTGCCGGAAGGGGGCTGCTGGCCCGCCTGTTCAGCGTGGTCGAACTTGGCCTTGGAACGATTCAGGCCCGTGGAATCCTTGGCCGCCTGCGACCGGCTGTTGTGGTCGGTTTCGGGGGGTATGCTTCGGTTCCGACGATGCTGGCGGCGACGTTGGCCCATATGCACACGGCCATCCATGAACAGAACGCGGTCCTTGGTCGCGCCAACAGGCTTCTCGCCGGGCGCGTGGACCGGATCGCAACGTCGTTCGGCGCCGTGCGAAACATTCCCGCCGGGGCCGGCTCAAAGACCGTGCGAACGGGGATGCCTGTCCGTCCCGCCATCGCGGCCGTCAGAGGTCGACCCTATCCGGCGCTGGACGAGGAAAGTCCGATCAGTCTTCTGATTCTCGGCGGCAGCCAGGGGGCCAGCGTGTTCAGCGCCGTGGTCCCCCAGGCGATCGCCTTGCTTCCAGCCGCCATTCAGGCGCGCCTTTCGGTGGTCCAGCAATGTCGCCCCGAAGACATTGATGCGGCGCGGGCGGCTTATGCGAAGTTGCCCGTCCGGGCAGAGCTTGCAACGTTTTTCGATGATGTGCCCGAGCGCCTTGTCTCCGCGCATCTGCTGATTACACGGGCGGGGGCGTCGACCGTGGCCGAACTGACGGCCGTTGGACGACCGGCGATTCTGGTTCCCTATCCCTTCGCCGCCGACGATCACCAGACGTACAACGCCCATGCCGTTGACGAGGCCGGCGGCGGATGGCTGATGCCGCAGGGCGATTTCACGGCGGAGAAGCTGGCGGCCCGTCTGGAGAACCTGTTCTCCATGCCGCAAATCCTGCGCAATGCGGCCACAGGGGCGCAGGCGGCCGGCCGACCCGATGCAGCGGAGCGTCTGGCCGACGAAGTCTGTTCCCTGTTGGGTGAAAACGGCGGCGATGCGCCTGAAAGGACGGCGGCATGAGAACGCTTCCGCTCAGTATTGGCACCATTCACTTCGTCGGCATCGGCGGGATCGGCATGAGCGGCATCGCCGAGGTACTGCTTAACCTCGGCTATTCGGTTCAGGGAAGCGATATGGCTGAAAGCGCCAACGTCAAAAGGCTTCGCGATCAGGGGATCGAGATCACCATCGGGCATGCTGCGGAAAATCTTGGGGCGGCGCGCGTCGTCGTGATCTCGTCGGCGGTGAAGGCCGACAACCCCGAGGTTGTGGAGGCGCGGCACCGTCTGATCCCCGTTGTGCGCAGGGCCGAAATGCTGGCTGAGCTGATGCGCCTGAAATGGTCGATCGCGGTCGGTGGAACCCATGGGAAGACGACAACCACATCGATGGTGGCTTCGTTGCTTGATGCGGCGAGCCTCGACCCCACGGTGATCAACGGCGGCATCATCAACGCCTACGGCACCAATGCGCGGCTTGGCGGTGGCGACTGGATGGTCGTCGAAGCCGATGAATCGGATGGAACCTTCATCAAGCTGCCGGCTGTTGCGGCGGTCGTCACCAACATCGATCCCGAACATCTGGACCATTACGGGTCGTTCGATGCGCTGCGCGCCGCCTTCGTGCAGTTCGTCGAGAATGTGCCGTTCTACGGTTTTGCGGCGTTGTGCATCGACCATCCAGAGGTTCAGGCGATGATCCCGCGCGTCTCGGATCGCAAGATCATCACCTATGGATTCAGCCCACAGGCGGATGTGCGCGCGGTGAACCTTGCCCCCGATCTATCCGGAATCCGTTTTGACATCGTCGTGACCGACCGTGTCGCCGACAGCAACTGGACGATGAAGGGCATGCACCTGCCCATGTTCGGAGAGCACAACGTCCAGAATGCGCTGGCGGCGATTGCAATTGGCATCGAGATGGCGCTCGACGAAGCCGTCCTGCGCAAGGCGCTATCCGAATTCAAGGGCGTGAAGCGACGCTTCACCAAGACCGGCGAGGCCGGAGGCATCACGGTGATCGACGATTATGGCCATCATCCGGTGGAAATCGCCGCCGTGCTTCGCGCCGCCCGTTCGGCGACCCGCGGCAAGGTGATCGCCGTTTTCCAGCCGCACCGGTATTCCCGTGTCCGCGACCTGTTCGAGGAATTCTGCACCTGCTTCAACGATGCCGACGCCGTTCTGGTCTCGGACATCTACGCGGCGGGCGAAACGCCGATCGAAGGGATCGATCGCCGCGCCCTGACGGACGCCATGCGCGATCACGGCCATCGCAACGTAATCCCGCTCGAAAACGCATCGGACCTGGCGGCCCTTGTCGCTGATCTGGCGGTGGATGGCGATCTGGTGGTTTGCCTCGGTGCGGGAAATATCACGGCCTGGGCGAATGCCCTGCCTTCGGAACTGGCGGCACTGCAAGGCGCGGTCGGGCAGGAGGGGAAGGCGGAAGAATGATGACTGCGCGTGAGATGGATACCGGTTTGATCGAGCGACTCCCCACGGTTCGGGGCCGCTATACGGTCGCGGCTTCGCTCGCCCGCATTACGTGGTTCAAGGTGGGCGGCCCCGCCGAAGTGATGTTCCGCCCCCTCGATGCCGAGGATCTGGCCGGGTTCCTGGCCGCCAAACCCGACGATGTTCCGGTCACGATGCTGGGCGTTGGATCGAATGTTCTTGTCCGCGATGGCGGGGTGCCCGGTGTGGTGATCCGTCTGGGCCGGGGGTTCACTGGCATTGTGGTTGAGGGAACGCATATCCGCGCTGGCGCCGCCGCGCTGGACCTTAACGTCGCGCTGACGGCATGTGAGGCGGGCATCGGCGGGCTTGAATTCCTCAGCGGCATTCCGGGAACCATCGGCGGTGCGCTGCGCATGAATGCGGGGGCCTACGGTGTCGAGATGAAGGACGTCACGCTGGGCGCATCCGCCGTCGATGCGAAGGGCCTCCTGCATGAACTGACCCCCACCGATCTGGCGTTTTCCTATCGCCACAGCGGCATTCCGTCGGACTGGGTTTTCACCGAGGCGCGCCTCAAGGGGCAACCGGATGCCCGCGCGGCGATCGAAGGTCGCATGGGGGAAATCCGCACGGCGCGCGAGGAAAGCCAACCCATCGGCACGGCGACGGGCGGCAGCACTTTCGCCAACCCTCCCGGCTACAAGGCCTGGGAACTGATCGACGCCGCAGGGTGTCGGGGGTTGCGTCGCGGCGGGGCCATGGTTTCGGAGAAACACTGCAATTTCCTCGTCAATACCGGGACGGCGACGGCGGCCGATCTGGAAGGGCTTGGCGAAGAGGTTCGTCGTCGTGTCGCCGAGAATGCGGGCGTACGGCTGGAATGGGAAATCCGGCGGATCGGCGTTCCCGCATCAACGGGCCTGCGCGACGTCGAAAACCAGGAAGGAGGGGCGCGATGACGAGCAAACATGTCGCGGTCCTGATGGGCGGCTGGTCGGCCGAACGCGAGGTTTCTCTGGTGACCGGCGCTTCGGTCTGCAAGGCGCTGACGACGGCGGGTTATCGCGTGACCCCGATCGATGTGCAGCGCGACGCCGGGGTTCTTCTTACCCGCCTTTTCCCGCGTCCCGACGTTGTCTTCAACGGCCTCCACGGACGCTACGGCGAGGACGGCTGCATTCAGGGCCTGCTGGAGCTTCTTGGTATTCCCTATACCCATTCCGGGCTTCTCGCTTCGGCGCTGGCGATGGACAAGGTCATGGCGAAGCGGGTGTTCTCGGCCGCCGGTCTGAAGGTCGCCGAGGATGTCATCGCCAGCCGCGAGGAAATCCTCGCCGGCGATATCATGCCGCGGCCCTATGTGATCAAACCGATCAACGAAGGCTCCAGCGTTGGCGTTCATATCGCGCGAGAGGGGGACAACGCCTCCCCCCTTGATCCCGAAGGGTGGACCTTTGGCGCGAACGCCATGGTCGAGCGCTACATCGCCGGTCGCGAGCTTACCGTTGCCGTGATGGGTGATCGTCCGCTTGGCGTCACCGAGATCACGACCAGCCGGGGTTTCTACGACTACGACGCCAAGTACGCGGATGGCGGTTCGATCCATGTGATCCCCGCTGAAATTTCCGACGCCATGTCGCAAAAGGCGATGGCGGCGGCTGTTACCGCCCATCAATCCCTGGGGTGTCGCGGGATTACCCGGGCGGATTTCCGTTATGACGAAAGCGAAGGCGAGGAGGGCCTCTACATTCTCGAAGTGAATACCCAGCCGGGGTTGACCCCGACATCGCTTGTGCCTGAACAGGCCGCCTACGCCGGGATTTCATTCGCGGAACTGGCTGCCTGGATGGTGGAGAACGCGCAATGCGACGGCTGATGAACAAAAAAGGCGTCGATGCCGCCGCGATGGGGATGAAACGCCATCGCCCGCGCAAGACCGCGGTTCCGTTCCTTCGCCGCCGCCCGGTTCAGGCGGGGATTGCCTTGGCCGCGTTCGTGGCGGTCGCGGCCTCGGGCATGGGGTTGTGGTACGGGGGGTATGTCGAGCGCGGTGTGAACAAGGCCAAGTGGGGCATGATTGCGTCTTCGGCGGCGGCGGGCTTTGTCGTCCAGGAGGTTCTTGTCGAAGGACGCGAAAGGACGGATCGCAACAATCTTTCCGAAGCCCTGCAAGTTGGCCGCGGCGCGCCGATCTTTGCGCTTGATATCGAAAACCTGCGCCGCCGGGTGGAAACCCTGCCCTGGGTTGAGACGGCCCTGATCGAGAGGCGCCTGCCCGATACGATTCTCGTCAGCCTGACCGAGCGTGTGCCGCTGGCGCTTTGGCAGCGCGAAGGCCGGTTCGCCCTGATCGACCGCGCAGGACAAGTGATCCTGGAAAAGGATTTGGAGGAATTCGGCAATCTTCCCCTGGTTGTTGGTGAAAGCGCGGCGGAAAATGCCGCTGCGTTTCTCGACATGGTGGCGGGGCAGAAGATTCTGGCCGACCGCATAAGGGCAGCTGTCTGGGTCAGTGGCCGTCGCTGGAACGTTGTTCTTGAGAACGGCACCGAATTGCGCCTGCCCGAGGACGATCCCGCCGGGGCGTGGGCGCGGCTGGCCGATTACGAGGCCAATCACAAGGTTCTCGCGCGCGATCTGGCGATCATCGACATGCGGATGCCGGGCCGACTGGTGATCCGGCCCAAGCATGACGGGACCGAACCCGCCGTCGTCATCAAAAGTACGCGGGGGGCCTGAGAAATGAAGATGAACGGTTCAAGGCCCAGAGTGCGAAGCGGACTGGTGGCGGCGCTTGATGTCGGCTCCACCAAAGTCTGTTGTTTCATAGCAAAGGACGGTGAACTGGGTCCCCAGATCGTCGGCATTGGCCATCAGGTCTCCGAAGGGGTGCGTGGGGGCGTCGTTGTCGACATGGATGCGGCGGAGGCATCGATCCGCGCCGCCGTTGAAGCGGCCGAACAGATGGCCGG
>JAPHTL010000140.1 GCA_026193355.1 Rhodospirillales bacterium | reverse complement strand
TTCATTGACATGCGCGACCGCATCAAACGCCATGTGGGTGAACGCACAGGCATGCTTGCCGGCGTATCCCACGACCTGCGCACCCCGCTGACGCGCATGCGCCTGCAACTTGCCCTGCTGGAGGGGACGGATGGGGTGGAGGAACTGACAGAAGATGTGGCGGAGATGGAGCGCATGCTGAACGGGTACCTGGCGTTCGCCCGTGGCGAAGGGGATGAGGAACCCTCACAGAGCGACCTTGCCGCCCTTTTGAAGGATATTGTCGCGCGCGCGCGGCGCAAGGGCGGTTCGATCGATCTTCACACCGAAGGTGTCCTAACCATCCCCCTTAAACAGGTCGCGTTCGAACGATGCCTTACGAACCTGATTGATAACGCCATACGCCACGGCGACCACGTTTCCGTCCGCGCAGGCCATCGCGATTCGGCGCTCGAGATCACCATTGATGACGATGGGCCCGGCATTCCCGCCGAAGAACGCGAGAACGTTTTCCGGCCTTTCTTCAGGCTCGATTCATCACGCAACCCGGAAACCGGAGGGGTCGGCCTGGGCATGCCCATCGCCCGAGATATCGTACGCGGACACGGGGGGGACATCATTCTCGGTGATTCGCCATCGGGAGGGCTTCGGGTCCGCATCCACCTTCCGCTTTGAGGCAGATCAGAAAAGCTTTCCACCATCGGGAACCGGCCTTTCGGGGCCGATCAGCACCACCTCGCCATCACCGTCGGGAAACCCCAGAACCAGGCATTCGCTCATGAATTTGCCGATCTGCTTGGGCGGGAAATTGACGACGGCCGCCACCTGACGGCCAATCAACGTCTGCGGGTCGTAATGGCGGGTAATTTGAGCCGACGATTTCCGCTGTCCGATTTCACTGCCGAAATCGACCCAGACCTTGAACGCCGGTCGGCGGGCTTCGGGGAAGGGTTCTGCGGCGACGATGGTGCCAACGCGAATGTCCACGCGTGTAAAATCATCGTAATCGATGGTCATGGGAACAAACTTTCCTGCTGATGCCAGATTCAGGATCCTAGGCTGCAACAGCCTGTGCGATCAGGCAAGCAGGCAAGAGAAAGGCCATTCCGTCGAGGGGGGCTTGACGGAATGGCCTTTCAAGACGCTTACAGGGAGGTATGCGTCAATTCTTGAGCTTGAGGACCTCGTCGCGCATTTCATCGAGCGACTGGACGAAGCGGGAACTGACAACGCCGGAAGCTTCGGCGCCGGCCTTAACACACATTCCGGAAAGTTCCTCAATGTCCGCCATTACCTTCGTATAGGCGTCTTTCGCAAGTTCGGTCTGCTTGATGACCGCATCCTGCGGGGTCTGGGCCTTCGAAATTTCGCCGATCGCGACGGAGGCAGACTCGGCGGCATCCTTGATCATCGCTGTCTGGCGGGTCGCGACGGCCTGCATGCCTTCGAAGAACATGCGGTTGGCCGCGCCGACCGCTTCGAAGGTCTTGCGCTGGCTGTCCATAAGGGGGGCCATATCAACGGCCGGAACGTCCATGCCGGGAATTTTCATCTCGGTCAGAACCTTGTTGAACTCACCGAACATCTTCGCGGGGTCGTAATCGCCCATGAACTTCGACGGGTCAAATGAGCCAAAGAAATTGGCCGGGTCGTACCCGAATGCATTGGTGCTTGCTTTCTTGGCCATTGTCGCCACTCCAAATACGTTTTCAAGCGGGTCTATCCCCGATTTCACGACGCAAATATATGGTTTATAGGCAAGAAAGTCAACTATTTTTTGTGCAGTGCACAAAAAATATATCTATTTGTTATTATTGATTTTTATCCTGTTTATGCTGCATCTATCTCGCACATGCGTTGTTATTGTGGCGCAGCATGACAACATCAAACGGGCATCCCGCCCGCCATGTTTTCCGCATATCAGTATGAAATAAGAAGAGGGGTTATCCAGCCAGTTCGCGCGACCGTCGGGTCGCCGCCGCAACCGCAGATGTCATCAGGGGGCGCATGCCGTCCGCCCCCATCAATACCTTGAGAGCCTCGGCCGTCGTGCCGCCCGGGCTGGTAACATTTTCGCGAAGGGTTCCCGGCGCCTCCGGCGACTGGCGCAACAATTCACCCGCCCCCGCAACGGTCGCCCGCGCAAGACGCATCGCCAGATCGTCGGGCAACCCGGCGGCGCGACCCGCCTCGGCCATGGCTTCGGCCAGAAGAAAAACGTAGGCAGGACCACTACCCGAAACAGCCGTAACGGGGTCGAGCAACCCCTCATCATCGACCCAGGCCACTTCGCCAACCGCCTCCAGCAGGTCGTCACACGCGTCGATCTGCGCCGGTGCTGTCCGCGCATTGGCGCAGGCGACCGTTATTCCCCGCCGAACGGCGGCAGGGGTATTGGGCATGGAACGAACGATAACGGCCGCACCGCCCAGAAGGTTCTCGAAATAGGCGATGGATTTACCCGCGGCGATCGACAGGAAAACGGTATCCGCCCCAGCGTAGCGGGCATAGGCGGGAACGACCCCGTCCATGGCCTGGGGCTTGACGGCCAACACCACAACAGATGGATGGTAGGAGGGCTGCAATTCGTCCACCGACCCCAGAACCGCGACGGCATGACGGTTGCGCAACGCCTCGGCCGAGTCGGCAGAGGGCTCTATCACCGTAATGTTTTCCAACGCCATGCCACGGTCGATCCAACCATCAAGCATGGCACCCCCCATCTTGCCACAGCCGACAAGAAGCAGCCCGCCGCTCATGTTGCGGTCCTCCCCTTTCAAGGTATTGACGTCCGAGTCCCTGCTCAGGCTTCGCCGACGGTATCCAGCATCGCCAGCGCCACCGCCTCGGCAGGATCCTTGCCGCCCCATATCACGAACTGGAATGTCGGATAGAAGCGGTCGCATTCCTCGATGGCGATTTCCACAAGGTCTTCCATCTGCTCGACACTGGCGCCGGAGGTGCCGCGCAGGGGGATCGTGTGACGATAGAGGGGAAGCCCCTCATCCTCCCACATTCCGAAGTGGCCGAGCCACATTTTCTCGTTGATCGTGGCCAGAAGGTCGTTGATCCGGCTGCGGTGTGACTCGGGTACGCGCATGTCGAACGCGCAACTGAAGTGCATCGCGCAAATTTCGGTGCTCCACGAGAAGAAAAGGCTGTAGTCGCACCAGCAACCGGGAACCTGCACGGCCATTTCCTCGGGCGTACGTCGGTCGAAGTCCCATTCCTTGGAAGACACGATCCCTTCCAGCAGATCCAGCGGATTGGCGGGTAAGGCCTCTACGGTTTGGCTGATGTATGCCATGCCACTCCCCCTTCCTTTGTAACCAGCTTGCCCCCGGACACGGCCAGAACCGGACGACCTGCCAGAAAACACCAGATATGGACAATATCCGATATCTAGTTGTTCATGCCGTGTCAGCTACTAGGTATAGCCTGCCAAAAGGGAGATTCTTGCGCAAGCACGGAATTCGCGCGACATCGGGAAAGATGTGGATAAAAAAAACGCCGGGGCATCCCCCCGGCGCGGCAACCGTCGGCTTCAAGGCGGCGGGATCAATCCGCCGGCCTGGCCTTTGGACCGGTTTTGGGCGCGGTTTTCTTCGTCGTTTTCGGTAATCCCTTCACTTGCGCCTCAAGCGCAGCAACCCTTTTCTCAAGGGCTTCCTGCCCGGCGCGCGCCTTGGCCGCCATCGCCCTTGCGACCTCGAATTCCTCACGCGGGACAAGATCCATGTCCGAGAGAACCCGTTCCAGATGCTGACGCAGGAACGAATCCAGTTCGTCCTTGAGGCCGCCCAAGGCGCCCGCGGCCCCACCGGTCACCTTGGCGATATCGTCGAACAAGCGGTTGTTTCCACGCATGGATCGTATACTCCTGCCTCGTCATCTTCCACGGGGGCGGCATTATGGTCTGCGGACGCGACAGGCGCAAGCGGGGCAGCGGGGGGTGCGGCAACGGGGGCGGCACCGTCTTGCAGGCGACCGCCCATCGCCCTATAACGAAGCGATCGAGACTGGATTGGAAATCGGCATGTACCTTGTCACCGGAGGCGCCGGATTCATCGGCTCCAACATCGTCGCGGCCCTGGAAGAACGGGGCGATGCGCCCGTCGTCGTATGCGACCGTCTGCGCAGCAACGACAAGTGGCGCAATCTGGCGAAACGTGAACTGGAGGACATCGTCCACCCCGACGATCTGTTCCCGTTCCTTGAACACCACAAGGGCGGGATCAAGGCGATCTTCCACATGGGCGCGATTTCCTCGACGACGGAAACCGACGCAGACCTGATCACGAAGAACAATTTCAAGCTGTCCCTCAGGCTTTGGGACTGGTGCGCGGAAAACGGCGTACGCTTCATCTACGCCTCCTCTGCGGCGACCTACGGTGACGGCGCGCAGGGTTTCGACGACGACAGCGACCGCGCGGCGCTGGCCCGGTTGCGCCCCCTCAACGCCTATGGATGGAGCAAGCATCTTTTCGACCGGGTGGTGATGCGCCACATCGAAGGGAAAGACCGCCATCCGCCCCAGTGGGTCGGCCTGAAGTTCTTCAACGTGTTCGGCCCCAACGAATATCACAAGGGTGGGATGAGCAGCGTCGTCTCCCAGGTCTACCCCAAGGCCAAGAAGGACGAGACGGCAACCCTTTTCAAATCGCACAACCCCGATTACACGGACGGTGGCCAGATGCGCGACTTCGTGTGGATCGGCGACTGCGTCGATATCATGATGTGGCTGCTCGACAATCCGCATGTCAGCGGCATCTACAACTGCGGGTCGGGCAAGGCGCGCACGTTCCTTGATCTGGCCAGCGCTGTTTACAGGGCGCTGGGCAAGGAGCCGAAAATCGAATTCATCCCGACGCCGGAACAGATTCGCGACAAGTACCAGTATTTCACCGAAGCGGGTATGGGCCGCCTGCGCGCCGCCGGCTACGACAGGCCGGGCACGCCGCTGGAAGAAGGTATCGCAAGGTACGTGCAGGACTATCTGGACGCCGACGACCCCTATCGCTGATTGCAGACGGCCCCACCCCCATCACGCCGAACGGCTTCGGAGACGGCATGACCTTCGTCCTTCCCTTCCCCAATATCGACCCGATCCTTCTTTCCGTTGGACCGCTGGCCATTCGCTGGTATGCGCTGGCCTACATTGCGGGCCTTCTGCTGGGCTGGCAGTACATGAAGCGGCTGGCAAAAAGGCCGCCGCAGGCGATGACGGAAATCGATGTAGACGACTTCCTCGTCTGGGCGACGCTGGGCGTCGTCCTTGGCGGGCGATTCGGTTACGTCCTGTTCTACAACGCCGACTTCTATCTGGCGAATCCGGGTGCGGCGCTTCGGGTATGGGAAGGCGGCATGTCGTTCCACGGCGGCCTTCTCGGCGTTCTTGCAGCGGGCTACATCTTCGTCCGTCGCCGCGGGTTGAAAACGCTTGCCGTCGCCGATCTGCTGGCGGTGACAGCGCCGATTGGAATCTTCTTCGGACGGGTCGCCAACTTCATCAACGGCGAACTTTTCGGTCGCCGCGTCACCGACCCCGAGACGGTGCCCTGGTCAATGGTGTTCCCCCATGGCGGCCCCTTTCCCAGACACCCCAGCCAGCTTTACGAGGCGGCGCTTGAAGGCCTTCTTCTTTTTGTCGTCATGCACCTTCTTTGGCGCAACGAGGCCATTCGCGCGCGCCATGGCCTTTTGTGCGGCGTCTTCCTTGTCGGTTACGCGTTGGCCCGCAGCTTCGTCGAACTGTTCCGCGAACCCGATGCCCATATCGGCCTGCTCGGATTTGGCCTGACCATGGGCCAGATCCTCTCCGCGCCCATGCTGATGATCGGTCTGTTCCTGATCTTCCGCGCGAAAAGGGTGGCGTCATGACGTCACCTCTGAGCGAAATCATCAAAAAGCGGATCGCCACTGACGGCGCCATCACGGTCGCCGACTACATGTCCATGGCCCTCGGTCACCCCGAACACGGCTATTACATGGGACGCGATCCCTTCGGGGCCGATGGCGATTTCATCACCGCCCCGGAAATCAGCCAGATGTTCGGTGAATTGCTGGGCCTGTGGACCGCCGTCGTTTGGGGGCAGATGGGACAGCCGCCTTCCATCCGTCTTGTGGAAATCGGCCCCGGACGCGGTACACTGATGAGCGACATGCTGCGCGCGGCGGCCGCTGTTCCGCCCTTCCACGCCGCCATCGACGTCCATCTTGTTGAAACCAGCCCAACCTTGCGCAGGAAGCAGAAAGAGACGCTGGGCCGCAGCGATATCGAGGCCTCATGGTACGACACCCCCGATGACATCCCCGATGGCCCGCTAATTGTCATCGCCAACGAATTCTTCGACGCCCTGCCGGTCCGCCAATTTGTGAAACAACCCGACGGCTGGCATGAACGCATGGTCGGCCTCGGCCCGGAGGGCGCGCTGGAATTCGGCCTGTCGGTGGAAACCGGGACGGGCGAGGCGATGGTTTCGCCTACGTTGTCCATGGCCCCGGACGGGGCCGTCGCCGAAGTCTGCCCGATCGGGTCCGCCATCGCCAAGGCCCTTGCGGAAAGGGTGACGCGCTTCGGCGGGGCCGCCCTTGTCATCGATTATGGACACGAAGAAACCGCCGCAGGGGAAACCTTGCAGGCGGTAAGAGATCATCAATACCACCCCGTCCTTGAAGCCCCCGGCGAAGCGGACCTGACCACGCATGTGGATTTCGAAGCGCTGGCCCAGTCCGTCCGACAGGCCGGCGCACGGGCCGACGGGCCGGTAACGCAGGGAACCCTGCTGTCCCGCCTGGGTATCGAGGCCCGCGCCGAGGCCCTGATGAATGGCGCCACCGCCGAACAGGCCGAAGACATCCGCGCTGCAATGGCGCGATTGACCGACGACGACCAGATGGGAACACTGTTCAAGGCCATGGCCATCGTCCACCCACGCCAACCGGCCGCCCCGGGATTCGAATGACGACGGTACTACCCGACCCACCCACGCTGACTCTTGCCGCCCTCAGCGGTGGGGAAGGCGTACGCCATGCGTTTTTCGGACGGCAGGGCGGCGTCAGCAAGGGAATCTATAGCGCCCTGAACTGTGGACCGGGATCGAACGATGTCGCTGGGCATGTGCATGAAAACCGCAACCGGGCGATGATGGCGCTTGGCCTTGATGGCCGCGCGCTCATCACCGTTCATCAAGTCCATTCCGCTGATGCCGTCACCGTCACCGCCCCTTGGGGGGAAGGCGGCGCCCCGAAGGCCGATGCGCTTGTCACCCGCAAAAGGGGGGTGGCGCTGGGCATTCTGACCGCAGACTGCACCCCCATCCTGTTCGCCGATGCGGCGGGCGGGGTTGTCGGCGCAGCCCACGCCGGCTGGAAGGGCGCATTGGGCGGGATCGCCGAAGCAACGGTCGCGGCGATGGAAGAACTTGGCGCGAAAAGAGGAAGGATCATCGCAGGAATCGGCCCCTGCATTGCGCAGGCGTCCTACGAGGTCGGCCCGGAATTCCACCGGGCCTTCATATCGGCAAGTGAAGGCAACAACGCCTTCTTCACCCCTTCATCCAGGGGGGAACACCACCTGTTCGATCTGCCCGGGTATGTGCGTTCACGCCTTGATGCCCTCGGGCTGGCGGCGGTCGAAAGCGCCGGATGCGACACCTGCGCCGACGAAGACCGGTACTTCAGCTATCGTCGCGCCACCCACCGGCGGGAGGCCGACTACGGTCGCCAGCTTTCCGCCATCGCCCTGACACCATGAACGCGCGATCCCCTGCGAAACGTTTTTCCGCAGCAGCCGGTGCGCTGTTATTGCTCGTCATGCTCGGCGCATGCGGCGCCGCACCCCGCCCCTTCGCCGTTTCAAACAATGGCTCCGATGCTCTGCCCCCACCGGGCGGCCCCGTTCTGGTCCGCGTCGAAGCGGCAAAAAGCCTGAACACGGAAACGGCCAGGGTCCTGACAGAATCCATGGCGGAAGCCCTGAAACAGATGGAAATTCCGGCCACCACCATGCTGACGGCCGCCCCGGCGCACCGCCTGATCGCCATGGCGGATGGAAAAGACGGCTTCGCATGGCAGGCGTTCGACACAAGCGGGCGATTGATCGGCACGGTCGCCCGCCCGCTGTCCAGCGACGACACCGA
>JAPHTL010000287.1 GCA_026193355.1 Rhodospirillales bacterium | reverse complement strand
GATGGAAGGTCGCATCAACAAAAGCAACCACCAAGCCGTAACCGACAAACACTAAATATTGGTAAAAACAGGCCCGCGTTAAGCAGATAATGCATTCCCTACGCAGAAACAGCCCGCGTGTTGCTATTCAGCAACACACACCTGTCTAATTATTGATCGCTAAATGTATATCTGATCATTTTTTGACCAAATACGGTTTTTTGCGATAATTAAGTGGGCGGCGCAAAGGCCCGCAACGACCATCGCCGGCCGATTCGCACCATTCCGTCATGGTTTCCGAGACTGCGATTGACTCCCCCGCCGCCGCCCCCATAATGGGCCTCGCGACGGTTCCTTGATAAAGGATAGTAAGGGAACACGGTACGGTTCCATCGGCCTTGGCCACCGGGACCCATTCCGCGGCTGCCCCCGCAACTGTAGGCGGAGAGTCCGCGTCCACATAAAACCACTGGCAGGCCGATCCGATGGCCGCCGGGAAGGTTGGACGCAGGGCCATGACCCGCAAGCCAGGAGACCTGCCGTTGCAACGTCGCCGAGCCGAGGGTCGGGGTGGACCCAGTGGTGCGGACATCCGTTTAAGGCGACGCGGAACAACCATCGCCCTTTGACGGAGAAACCCCATGCCGCAGACCGGCAAGATCCCGGCAACAGTCATCACCGGCTTTCTCGGCGCCGGAAAATCGACCCTCATCCGACACCTTCTGGAGACCGCGAACGGTCGCCGCCTCGCCCTTATCATCAATGAATTCGGCGACATTGGCGTCGACCGGGAACTGTTGCGCGGCTGCGGTGACGAAACCTGCCGCGACGAAGACATCGTGGAACTGACCAATGGCTGCATCTGCTGCACGGTGGCAGATGATTTCGTCCCGACCATGGAAGCCCTTCTGAACCGGGCCGAGCCGCCCGATCACATCATCATCGAAACGTCGGGGCTGGCGCTGCCCAAGCCGCTGGTCCGCGCCTTCAACTGGCCGGAGATCCGCACCCGCGTCACCGTCGATGGCGTCATCGCGGTGGTGGACGGGGCCGCCGTCGCCGATGGCCGTTTCGCCGACGACCACGACCTGCTGAACGCCCAGCGTATGGCCGATCCGAACCTCGATCACGAAAGCCCGATGGAGGAACTGTTCGAGGAGCAGGTCCAGTGCGCCGATCTGGTCATCCTGAACAAGGCCGAACTGATCCCCGATGGATTGCGCAAAAAGGTCGAGGACGATGTGGCGCGCCACCTGCGCACGGCCGTGCGGGTCGTCCCCTCCAGCTTCGGGCGGATCGACGCCGCCGTCCTGCTGGGTCTGGGCGCCGCCGCCGAGGACGATCTGGACAGCCGCCCTTCGCACCACGACACCGAAGGTGAAGACGAACACGACCATCACCACGATGACTTCGTCACCTTCGACGTGCACTTCGGCGAAATTCCCTCGCCCGAGCATCTGATGAAAACGCTGGCCCCGGTGATCGCCGAACACGACATCCTGCGGATCAAGGGCTTCGTCGCGGTTGCCGGAAAACCCATGCGCCTGATCCTCCAGGGTGTCGGCGCGCGGCTTCAGCATTATTACGACCGGGACTGGGCCGGGAACGAAGCGCGCAAAAGCTGTCTGGTGGTGATCGGGCAACAAGGCCTAGATACCGCCGCCATACGCACCGCCATCGAAGGCCGCTAGAGAACGACATGCACCTGCTTGCCGCCAAGCCAGGCGGTATCGCCGACGGGTCCGAGGCCGTTGACCTTGGACAGACGCCAGGCGATATCGTTTTTCTTTCCGCCGCCGACAGCGAACTGTCGGCGCTGGCGGCGGCGCGCGCGCGGGTAGCGGATGGCGCAACCGGATTTCCCAGCCTGCGTCTGGCCAACCTGATGCAACTGGCGCACAACATGTCCGTCGACCTGTACGTCGAAACGGTAATCGCCAGGGCAAAACTGGTCGTCGTACGGTTGCTTGGCGGCGCGGGCTACTGGCCCTACGGGATCGAGGAGGTGGCGCGGATCTGCGAAGAAGGCGGCATTCCCCTTGCCGTCCTGCCCGGCGACGATGCGCCTGACGATGAGCTGACCCGCCTGTCCTCCTGCCCACGTGAAGCCTGTCACCGCCTTTGGCAATACTGTGTGCATGGCGGTCCGGCCAATGCGGACAACCTGCTGCGTTACGCCACGACACTGACCGGGTTCGATGCCGAATGGCGCGAACCCTCACCCCTGCTGCCCGCCGGGCTTTACTGGCCGGGGAAAAGCGACCCCGATCTTGATGCCGTACGCGGGGAATGGGTCGAAGGCGCGCCGGTGGCCGCATTCGTCTTCTATCGGGCGCTATTGCAGGCGGACAATCTGGCCCCGGTGAATGCGTTGATCACAGCATTGCAGGATGAGGGTGTGAACCCCCTGCCCCTCTTCGTCGCCAGCCTCAAGGATCCGGTATCGGCTGGCGTGGTTGCCGCCGCCTTCGACGCCAGCATGCTCGACGTAATCCTCAACGCGGTCGGCTTCGCCCTGTCCAGCCCGGGGGCGGCGCGCGCCGCCACGCCCTATGACGCCGCCGATTGCCCGGTGCTTCAGGTGGTGTTTTCCGGCGGCGATGCGGAAAGCTGGCGGGAAGGAACCCACGGACTTTCGGCGCGCGATATCTCGATGAACGTGGCGCTACCCGAGGTCGACGGGCGCATTCTGTCGCGCGCCGTATCCTTCAAGGCCGAGTCCCGTTTCGACGAAGCAACCCAGTGCGGCATTGTCGAATACGAACCCGTTCCCGACCGCATCAACTTTGTTGCCCGTCTGGCGGCGAACTGGGCGAACCTGCGTCGTACGTCCGTGGATGAACGACGCATCGGCATCGTGCTGGCCAACTACCCCAACCGCGACGGACGCATCGGCAACGGTGTGGGACTGGACACCCCGGCGGGAACGGTGGAGGTCCTGCGCGCGATGGAGGCCGCGGGGTATGGGATCACTAACCGCCCCGCCGACGGCGCGGCGCTGATCGACCGCCTGCTGGCGGGGCCGACCAACGACCACACAAAGGATCGCTGCGGGGGGGCGGTGGAAACCCTGTCGATCGAGGACTACCGCGCCTTCTTCGCCGACCTTCCTGAAGCATTGCGCCGCAAGGTCATCAATCGTTGGGGCGCGCCGGAATCCGATCCCTCCATGCAGTGCAACGGCCACTTCGCCATTTCGGTGGTGCGGCTCGGCAACATTGCCGTCTGCATCCAGCCGGCGCGTGGCTACAACATCGACCCGACGCGTTCATATCACGACCCGGACCTTGTGCCACCGCACGGTTATCTGGCCTTTTACGCCTGGCTGCGTGAAAAGTTTGGGGCGCAGGCCGTCGTTCACATGGGCAAGCACGGCAATATGGAATGGCTGCCGGGCAAGGCGCTGGCGCTGTCATCCGAATGCTTCCCCGAGGCCGCCTTCGGGCCGACCCCGCACCTTTACCCCTTCATCGTCAACGATCCCGGCGAAGGTACGCAGGCCAAGCGCCGCGCGCAGGCGGTGATTATCGACCACCTGACGCCGCCACTGACGCGCGCCGAAACCTATGGCCCGCTAGCCGAACTGGAACAGCTCGTCGATGAATACTATGAAGCCGCCGGTGTCGACCCGCGACGACTGCGCGTCCTCAGGCAACAGATCCTTGAACTGACCGAACGGATCGGGCTGGACCGCGATTGCGGCATCGAACGGGACGACGACGAAGACGCCGCCCTGTC
>JAPHTL010000249.1 GCA_026193355.1 Rhodospirillales bacterium | reverse complement strand
GGCGCATGCTGCTGGCCCAGAAGGCCTACGTGGAAGGTGCGCTGGGTTTGTGCCTGTATGCGGCGCGTCTGGTGGACGACACCAGGACGGGCGAGGACGATGAAACGCGCTCCCGGGCGAAAGGTTTGCTGGATGTGCTGACCCCGATCGTCAAGTCGTGGCCGTCGCAATACGGGCTGGAAGCCAATTCACTGGCCATTCAGGTCCACGGCGGATACGGATACACGCGGGAATACCAGGTCGAGCGCCTGTATCGTGACAACCGCCTCAACCCCATCCATGAAGGTACGCACGGGATTCAGGGGATGGATCTGCTGGGGCGAAAGGTGCCGATGAATGGCGGCGCGGCTTTTCAGGCGTTGCTTGATGAAATTTCCGCAACCGCCGACGCGGCGCGATCAGGAAACGATTCTGAACTTGCCGGGCATGGTGAACGTCTGGCCGAAGCCCTTGCGACCGTGAGCGAAACGACCGGGGCGCTTGCCGCCGCCGCCGGACAGCCCCGCCTGTACCTTGCCAACGCGTCCGTCTATCTGGAGATGGTTGGTCATGTCGTTGTCGCCTGGGTCTGGCTGTCACAGGCGTTGGCCGCGCGCCGCGCGCTGGATGCCGGGGAAGGGATCAACGAGGCCGGTTTCTACAAGGGAAAGCTGGCGGCCTGCCGGTATTTCTTTGCCTGGGAACTACCGCGCATCGGATCCTGGGCCAAGGGGCTGTCGCGTCTGGACCGGACATGCCTTGACATGGAGGACGCGTGGTTCTGAGGGGAAGTTGCCGACGGACCTAGTCGAATTCCCCGTTCCGGACCCTTTCCGCAAGCTTGTGCTTGAGGATCTTTCCCGTCGGCGCAGCGGGCAATGCATCCATCACAATGATCCGCGAAGGCCGCTTGTAGGGGGCGACCGCATCGTGCATGAAGGCTTTCATCCCGTCTTCCGTCAGGGTGCTTCCCGCCGCCGGTTGAACGAAGGCGAAGACCTCTTCGTTGCCCGGAACGGTGCGCCCGACCACGGCGGAATGGACCACATCGGGGTGCGTGTTCAGCACGGCCTCGACCTCCGGCGGATAGACGTTGAATCCCGAACGGATGATCAGCTCCTTTGACCGCCCGACAATATAGAGCGCGCCGTCGTCGCCAAGCCGCGCCAGATCCCCGGTGTTCAGCCAGCCATCGGGGCTGAGCACCTTTGCGGTTTCTTCAGGGGCGCGGTAATAGCCCTTCATGATGTTCGGTCCGCGGACCCACAGTTCGCCCACTTCCCCGGCGGGCCTGTCGTTTCCGTCGCGATCGACCATGCGCAGTTCCAGCCCCTCCAGCGGGATGCCCACGGAATCGTCCGTGCGCGGCCTGTCGGCGGGGTTGATCGAAATCGTCGGGCTGCTTTCCGTCATGCCGTAGCCGTTGGACAGGGGGATTCCCAGCGCGGCCTCGACCCGCTGCTTCAGGTCCAGATCCATCGGCGCGCCGCCGACGGACAGAAACCGCAGAAAGGGCGTCTTGATCGCCTTGCCGCTGTTGCGGGCGCTTTCCAGAAGGGCGGCGTACATCGCGGGCACGCCCTGAAAAACCGTGATGTCGCGGGCCAGCGCGGCGATCACATGATCAGTGTCGAAACGTGCGGATACCTCGACGCTGGCCCCTGCCGACAATGCCGCCAGCACCGTCGACGTCAATCCGAAGACATGGGCGATGGGCAGGACGGCATAGACACGGTCATCCGCGCACATTCCCCGCGCCGCACCGGTGAATGCGGACGTGTACAGCAGATTGCGGTGGGTGATCATCACACCCTTGGGCGCTCCCGTCGTGCCGGTGGTGTAGATCATCACCGCGACCTGTTCCGCATTGCTTTCAAAAACAGGCTCGGGCTCGGTTCCCAGCGGCGGGCTTACGGCCACAGCGCCAACGACGGGCAGATCGTGGGGCGTCGCGCTGTGCCTTTCGGCATGCGCCACGGCATCGTCGGATGATGCGGTCGTAAAGATCACACGGCGCGGACGGCAGTGGTCGCGGATGCTGTCGATCTCGTTGTTGGCGATGCGGGCGTTGACAAGGACCGCCCATGCATCAATCCGGCTGATGGCGAAGAGAAGGGCAATCAGGGCGGCTGAGTTCTCGTTGATCAGCATGACCCTGTCGCCCGGCCGGATGCCCAGCGCGCGCAGCCAGTCGGCAGCCGCATCGACGGCGATGTCCAGTTCCCGGTATGTCAGAAGAAGCTCGCCGTCCCGCACCGACAGCGCTTCGGGGCGCTCGGCCGCATGGCGGCGGATGATGCCGTCGAGCCTCGGTGGCAGCGTCGCCAGAAACGCCGCCATGTCTGTCTTGATGTTCATGAAGTTTCGCTCGCCAATTATGATCGTCGGGCCAAGGCGGCCCTCATTTGCAATATGGTCGCAATATAAGTGAAACCGGCGGTGGAACCCATTAGATTGTTGGGATGAGTACAGGGCGTCCACCGGAGGATTTCATGACTGCCACCATCAACAACCGTATTGTTCTCGCTTCCCGGCCCGAGGGCGCGCCGCAACCCGACAACTTTGCCGCCGAAGCGGTGCCTGTGCCGAATCCGGGCGAGGGTGAAATCCTGTGCCGAACGATATACCTGTCCCTTGACCCCTACATGCGTGGCCGCATGAGCACCGCAAAATCCTACGCCAGTCCAGTCGAAATTGGCGGTGTGATGGTCGGCGGCACGGTTTCCGAGGTGGTGAAGTCGAACAACCCCAGGCATGCCGTTGGCGACATCGTTGTCGGTTATGGTGGGTGGCAGGAATACTGGTTGTCGGATGGCGTGGGGCTGCGCACCGTTGATCCCTCCATGGCCCCCATATCAACGGCGGTTGGTGTTCTCGGCATGCCGGGCATGACGGCCTATACGGGGCTGTTGAACATTGGCCAGCCCAAACCCGGCGAGACCGTGGTGGTCGCTGCCGCCTCGGGGGCGGTCGGCGCGGTTGTCGGCCAGATCGCCAAGCTGAAGGGATGTCGCGCCGTCGGCATCGCCGGTTCGGAGGATAAATGCCGCTATGTGGTCGACGAACTTGGATTTGACGCCTGCGTCAGTCACCGGAGCGCCGATCTGGGCAAGGAACTCAAGGCGGCCTGTCCCAACGGCATCGATGTCTATTTCGAGAACGTCGGCGGAAAGGTTCTCGAAACGGTGCTCGGGCAACTCAATCCTTTCGC